>JANMSP010000307.1:0-5058 GCA_031389475.1 Pyrinomonadaceae bacterium | reverse complement strand
CAAGCAGATCGAGTCAGAAGGTGGAAAATCTGCGGGAAGCTGTCCTGCATGTTTCCGCCGAATCAAAAGTATTTGTCTTTATGGATTCGGACGCCCGGCCGAATGCCGATTGGCTGCGAAATCTCGTCGCGCCGCTTGAGGCTAAAAATATCGGAGCCTCGACCGGCTACCGCTGGTTCATATCGGAAAAACCTACGTTTGCGTCAGAACTGCTGTCTGTTTGGAATGCTTCGATAGCGTCCGCTTTGGGGCCGAATACCATGACCAATTTTTGCTGGGGCGGATCAATGGCAATCAGGCGGGATATTTTTGTAAGGCTCGATATTCGGGAGCGATGGAGCGGCACTTTGTCGGACGATTTTACTGTAACGAAAGCAATGAACGAGGCTAATGTACCTATTTATTTTGTGCCGCAGGCGTTGACAGCTTCATTCGGAAACTGCTCGCTTCGTGAACTTTTCGAATTTACGACACGGCAGATGAAGATCACGCGGGTTTACGCTCCGAAGCTTTGGATGATGTCTTTTATTGGGTCGGGACTGTTTGTCGTGGTTTTGCTATGGGCTTTTGCAATCGTGATTTTCAGCAAGGCGAATAATCTGAGTGTCGTCGTCGCAATCTCGGCTATCGCACTGGTGTCGCTTTTCAGCATCGGCAAATCATGTCTGCGGTTAAATGCGGCGAAACTGGCGCTCGATCAACACGAAACGGTTTTACGTCGGCAGTCTTGGACTCAAAACACGTTTTGGATTCTGACTCCATTTGTGTTTTTGTACAATTGCACCGTCGCGATGTTATCGAAAGAAATACTCTGGCGCGGCATTCGGTACAAAATGATCACAGCGTCAGAAACCAGGGTAATTAGGGATCGAACGAGTCAATAGACATTGAATTCGACGAAAAGTGCTATTATTACCAACAAATAGCGTTTTCGTTGCAACAGTACGGCAGAATACATTATCAAACCATAATGAACTTTTCACCAACGCTGAAATTTTTCCAATTAATCTTCTGCATTGCGGCCCTGACAACTCTGATCACCGCTCAGGACGTGACACCCGCAATTCCTGTAACGCAGGGCAAGATGCCGATCATAATAATTCCGGGCGTGGCCGGTTCGGAACTCGTTAACGGCAAGAATAAAGAAATTGTCTGGTTTAAGCCTTCGCGTGCAAAGGAGGACGACCTGCGGCTGCCGATCTCGCCGAACCTTCTTAGGAATCGTGACGGCCTGCAGACCGGAGACATCGTACGCGGTGTGCAGGTCCTAAAATTTTTGCCGCAGATCGAGATCTACGAAAAACTGATCGACTCGCTCGAAAAACGCGCCGGATACAGAGAAGCAAAGTGGGAAACGGCGACTCGTGCAGATGCTCAGGACACATTCTTTGTATTTCCCTATGATTGGCGGCGCGATAATGTAGAAAGTTCCCGCCTGCTGATTAGAAAGATCGAAGCATTGAAACGCAGGCTCGGCAATCGTAATCTGAAATTTAACGTCGTCGCACATTCGATGGGCGGGCTTGTTGCCCGCTACGCCGCAATGTATGGCGACAGGGACATTCCCAGCGGAATTCCGCGGCCGAACTGGGCCGGAGCACGTAATTTCAATAAGATCTTTTTACTCGGAACACCGAATGAAGGATCGGTAGATGCTCTGGATTCGCTGTTGAACGGATTTTCGATCATCGGCGGCGGCTTGAACCTGCCTTTTCTGCAGAACTTAAGTGAATTCGACGTCTTTACGCTCCCGGCGATGTATCAGCTTTTGCCGCATCAGGATTCTTTCGTAGCGTATGATGAAAATCTCAAACGCATGGATATCGACATCTATGATCCTAAAACCTGGGAAACCTACAATTGGGTAAGCTGGGACGATGAAGGATTCGAGAAAAACTTCAGCCCGTTGGAAAAGAGTCAAACGCGTGCCTATTTCAAAGTAGTTCTGGCCCGTGCAAAGCGGTTTCAGCAGGCTCTCGACGCAAACACGAGTGCAAAAATTCCGGTTTCGTTTTACCTCATGGGTGCCGATTGCAAGGATACGCAGGCTGCGGTGCTGCTTCTGCGCGACACAAAGAAAAATCGATGGGAAACCCAGTTCAAACCCAGTTCTTTCAAAAACAGCCGCGACGAAAAAGTTTCTTCGGAGGTGTTGACCAGCCTCCTTCGCTTACCGGGAGACGGCGTAGTTACAAAGCGTTCGCTGGGAGCCGAAACCGCGATTGAGAAGGGACGAAAGAATGTTTTGCCGATATCGGGAGAGATCTATCAGTGCGAAGAGCATAATAAAATAATGAACAATCCTGAAATCCAGGACAGGCTTTTCGCTCTACTGAATTTGATTGCCGCTGAATAAAACCAAAATATGGTCCAGAATCTGTTCGGAGATGATGATCGAGAAGGCACATCGGAAGCTAAGGATGTTCCCGCTTCCGGAAGTCTCGGCCTTTCCGAACCGGATTCTGGAAACGAATCCCTAGATAAGGCTCCATTCGCTGCCTCCGACCCCGCATCGCTCGGCGAAACGGCCCGCCGGGACGGATTGGCGTGGTCGGCTGGCATTGCGTTTTTCGCGTCGGTCGTTTTTATGCTGATTCTCGGCGGGGGAGCAGATCTGCTGTTGGGCAGTTAGCCGTGGGGAATCGTCGGCGGAATCGTTATTGGTTCGATGATCGGATTCGTTCAGCTTTTCCGGCTTTCATCGCAGATATTCAAAAAATAGAAGTAGGGTCAGTAGCGACTGGGTTTACTCACTCAATACTGCCGAGAGTGGCAGCGACTGGGGGTTTCTTGTCAGAACCGAGAGCGGTAGCGACTGGGGCATTTACGCTAAGCAAGAAACAACCCCGGTCGCTACCGCTCTCGGTTCCGACAGTGCAAAAAACTTTCTTACGCCTTTGAAATTTCCTAACTTCCTTTGTAAAATGTAAGTTTCGCAATGAGCGATGATCTCGAACCGTTAACAACAGACGAAAAACCTATAATGCCGATTTCCCATACGCGGATTTTGGCGATAATGGCTGTATTGAGTTTGTTGGGCACGATTTCGGGATTTGCGTTTGTCTCGGCGAAATTCGGCCTGGGAGTTTTGGCCGGCAGTATATTGGCTTTTGTTAATTATTACTGGCTGAAAGTTTCGCTCAAAAGAGTTTTTGACGGAGCGGCAGAAGCAGGCGAAAAGCCGAGATTGTCCGCGCTGAGATATTTCTTGCGGTACGCGATCTTGGCCTGTGTCGTTGCGGCACTTTATGCAGCGGGTGCGGTCGATGTCATGGCATTGATACTCGGCATGGCAGGATTCGGTTTTGCCGTAGTAATCGAAGGTTTTATAGGAATTTTTACAGGCGTTGGGTCATCTCCTACTGCGTAAGCGGGCGGTACTGACAAAATGAGGATTTGAGAATGTTTTTATTGGCAGCAGAAGGCGGTCATCACACACCGCTTATAGTCGAATTCGTTAACTATTATCTTGGTGAGCCGATCCACAAGATCCAAATGGCGACGACTCATAAATGGTGGACGGCAGTGTTCGATAATTTCGGCACCACGCCGGAAGCGGTTTTTGGTGGTCCATACACGGCGGAAAACGCGATTCCCTGGTATACGGTGATGTTTGTGATCGCCTGCATTCTGACGGTTATCCTTATCAAAATATTTAAGGGGAAACTTTCGGAAGACGATCCGACATCTGGGCAATTGACGCTTGAAGCCGGTATTTTGGCAATAAAAGACTTGATCGTAAATGTCATCGGCCTTCATGGCTTCAGATATTTTCCGGTTATCGCGACGTTCGGCTTTTTAGTGCTGATCTCGAATTTGATGGGGTTATTTCCGCTGTTCATGTCGCCGACGGCATCGGTTAACGTAACATTCGCTCTCGCAATTTCTTCATTTGTTTATTACAACTACGTCGGTATTTCCGAAAACGGAATTAAAGCTCATCTAGGTCATTTGACGGGACCAAAACTGCCTTTGCTGCTTGCTTTTATAATCACGCCGCTGATCTTTACGATCGAGCTTTTCAGTAATATGATCCGGCCGATGACGCTCGGCATTCGCCTGTTCGCGAATATGTTCGCCGACGAGCAGGTAGCGTTGATCATATCCGGCCTGTTTCCGCCGTTCACGCAGTTCCTGGTGCCGATCGTTCTGCTGCCGCTGGCGGTATTTATTGCCATTGTTCAGGCGTTCGTCTTCACGCTGCTTTCAACAATCTACATCAGCGAAGTAACGCACGCGCCGCATGACCATCACGACGAAGCCGAGCCGCACGAACACGGCGACGCTGTTCCGGCACATGCGTAAGATCAAGTTTCAGGTTTCAAGTTTCAGGTTCCAAGTTAAAGATTGTTCCCAATCTGAAACTTGAAACCTCAAACTTGAAACTTAATAAGGTTTTTTGGAGGTTTTAGGTAGGACAATTTAAGCCAGCATTTATAGCGGAGATGCCCGCACGCATCAGGAGCCTCGACTCCAACGAGAGTAGAAATCGAGTGCATACCGGAAGTGAGGCGAAATAATACAACCGCCGGTTTTCAATGTTCAACTGAAAAATCTTCGTAATTTAGAAAAGAAAATTAGGAGATAATTAAAATGAGAAAATTAAAAATGATGTTCTTTTCCGTCCTCGCACTGGCGTTGACGGCGATCCCGGCAATGGCTCAGGCTGGCGGAGCGGCCGATAACCAATTCACGGTTGACAGTTACAAAGTGTTGGCGGCAGGACTCGGTTTCGGCATTGCTGCCGGCCTTGGCGGTCTCGGACAGGGACGCATCGGTGCGGCAGCCGTCGAAGGAGCCGCGCGCAATCCCGGTGCGGCAAGCACCGTGCAGACAATGATGATCATCGGCCTGGCGCTGATCGAATCGCTCGTGCTGCTCGCACTGGTTATCGTCTTCGCCGTTCTGCGTCCGGCTGCTTAGTAGTCAGTCACATTAGTCAGGCGGCCAAAGTCGGAACCGGGAGCGATAGCGACTGGGTTCTTAATCTTGTCAGTACCGAGAGCGGTAGCGACCTGGGTCTTTATCTTGTCAGAACCGGGAGCGGTAGCGACCGGG
>JANMSP010000304.1:0-12881 GCA_031389475.1 Pyrinomonadaceae bacterium | reverse complement strand
CCCGGTCGCTACCGCTCTCGGTTCTGACCTTGGTCAACCGCCGATAAAGCTCATTGTTCTAGCCGGCTGCACGAAATCAAGATCATTGATGTGATGCCGGGCCTCTTTTTTCATTGCGACGTCCCGGATAAATTCGACGATCTCATTGCGGTTCGCTCCGCTTCTAACGAAATCACGCAGGTTGTGTTCGGTATTCGAAAACAGGCATGTTCTGATCTGGCCGTCTGCGGTCAGGCGGATTCGGGAACAGGCGCCGCAGAACATTTCTGTTACGGGTGCGATAATGCCGATCTCGCCTTTTGCACCGTCTTCGAAAACATATTTCCACGAAGTTCCACTTTCGCGGCTCGTATTCTTTAGCTTTAGCGGAAATTGCCCATTTATTTTATCGCGGATTTCCTTTCCTGAAACCACCATTTCACGATTCCATTCATGCCCCGAATCGAGAGGCATAAATTCGATAAACCGCATACTCACATCCACTTCACGCGCGAAGCGGGCAAAATCGACGATCTCGTCATCGTTGCATCCGCGAACGATGACAGCGTTTATTTTTACCGGTTCAAAGCCGAAGGTCTTTGCCGCGGCGATTGCGGTCAAAACCTTGTCGAGAGCATCTACACCCGTGATTTCCTTGAACTTATCGGCCTTCAAGCTATCCAGACTTAGGGTAACGCGGTCAAGTCCGGCGGCTCTAAGATCAGCCGCTTTTCGCGGAAAATCGAAGCCGTTGGTCGTTAATGCTAAATCGGATAATCGCGGCTTTAGTTTCGATAATTGCGAAACCAGCTTTGGAACATCTTTTCGCAGCAGCGGCTCGCCGCCGGTCAGTCGGACTTTTTCTATTCCGAGCGAAACGAAAATTTCCGTGATGTAAGTAATTTCTTCGTAGGTAAGAATCGTATCTTTCCGCGCGAGTGGCGGCTCGCCGTTCGGCAGGCAGTAAAAACAGCGAAAATTACAGCGGTCCGTTAGAGATATGCGGAGGTCGCGGATTGTCCGGTTATGTGCGTCGAGCAGCATTAGATAAATAATACATCAGACTGATTCGGAATAACTGAAAACTGATAGCTGAAAGCTGATAATTTAAGAAACTACGAAATTATCACTGATCAGTTTTCACTTATTCCGAAAGAACCTTGTAGAGCTTTAGCATTTCTTTGCAATCCTGGCAGCTTAGCCCGTTTGATCGCTGTTTTCCGAAATCTTTCCGCATAGCTTTCAGGCGATAAGGACAAAACTTCGTCTATGCCGATCGAAGTTTCATCTTTTCGAGGTTCGAACCGCATTTCTTCCGTCGGTTTTTCAAAACGGTTCCACGGGCAAACGTCCTGGCAAATATCGCAGCCATAAAGCCAGCCGTTCAGATTTTCTTCTACTTTTTCGGGCAAGTCAGGCGTCCGTAGTTCGATTGTCGCGTAAGAAATGCATTGTCGGGAATCGACGACATAAGGCTCAATTATCGCGCCTGTCGGGCATGAATCAATGCAGGCCGTGCAACTCCCGCAATGGTCGGCGACGATTTCCATGTCGTAATCCAGTTCCAGATTCAGCAATATTTCGCCGATAAAAAACCATGAGCCGAATTCTTTGGTGATGATGTTCGAGTGCTTGCCCATCCACCCAAGGCCGGCACGAACGGCCCACGCCTTGTCCATTACCGGAGCCGTGTCCACGCAGAGCTTTCCGTCCGCTTGCGGGTTTTCCAATTTTATCCAATTAAGCAGCTCCCGCAATTTTTCCTTAACGACATCGTGGTAATCATCGCCCCATGCGTAGCGTGATATTTTGCCTTTTTCGGGATCTTCGGCGTGTTCGTGCGGAGTGTAATAATTCAAAGCAAGCACGATCATCGATTTTGCGGCGGGAAAGATCAATCCTGGATCGGCCCGTTTTTCAGATTCGCGTTCCATCCAGGTCATTTCGCCGTGAAAATCGTTTTCGAGCCACGTTTGCAGAAGTTCGGCTTCATCAGTTAGAGCCGCAGCCCGCACGATGCCTATTTTGTGAAAGCCGATCTCGAGGGCTTTCCGCTTAATTTTGTCTGAGAATGAAAGCACAAAGTAATTATCAGCGAAGTCGGAGAAAAAGAAAAAGCTGATCGGCATTTGCAGAATCCCGCACGTTAGTAAGGGCGAAATGATATCGGCCGCAAAAAGGCACAAAAAACGCATAAAGAATTTATTTGCGCTTTTTGTGCCTTTTTGCGGCTTGAATGATTCGCCCTTACTAACGTGCGGGCTTCTGCATTAACCGTTTAAAAATTCAGCTTAAAACCGAACTGGAATTGTCTCGGATCGAAAGACGAAGTCGGCTGGCTGAAATACTTGCCGCCTTTCCTTTCACCGAATGCATTTACGGTTGAGTAAAAAGGATTCGCTCCCGCTTCGTTGAAACGGTTGAAGAGGTTAAAAACTTCACCGATCAGGTCGAGGCTGATGCGTTCGCCGAAACGGACCTTTCTTGCAATACGCATATCGACCGAAAAGAATCCGTGCGTGATTCCGCGGTTGCGGCCGAGATTGCCGTTTAGTGGGAAAACGCCCTGGAAGCAATTTGCGTCAACCGCTGTCTGGCATAACGTGCCGTCTTCGCGAACGGTCGGCCGCTCGTTCGTGCTTTGGAAATCACCGTTCGCATCGCCGGGAGCGATGATGTTGAACGGACGGCCCGAAGCGATCTCGATGATCGGTGCAACAGTGAAATCACTGAAAAACCGCTGAAATCCGCTGCCGTTTCTCCATCCGTCCGGCGAACCGATCACGCCGCTAAGAACGAACCGGTGCCGCTGATCGAACAGCGAATCGGAACGCTCGGCACGGAAGTTCGTGTTGTCCTGCGGCTTCAAAAGCGTCTGCAGATCGGACGAATCGTCAATCGAATGCGACCATGTATATGTCGCAAAGAACTGGAAGTTGTTCGAAAAACGCTTTTTCAATTCGAGGTTCAACGCGTTGTAAGACGAATAGCCGTCGGACAATTGAGCGTTTACATCCGAATACGGATTAATCGGGCCCGGCGTCCGAAGGCTTCCCGCAAGAGCCGCGTCAAATGCCGCTTTGCTAAGGCCGCTGGCGGCTGCAACGATGAAATAGTTAGGACCGAGTCGACGGAAATAGTCGGCGGCCACCGGGCTTATAATGATCGCTCCAGTCGTATTATTTCGAGCAACCAAAGCACCTACTTGGTTAGCATACTGAGCATTGCTCGCCACCAAGACAGTATAAAGTGCGCTGCTGACATTTGGGATAACAAAGAAAGATGCCTCGCTTAGACTTCTTGGTGCACGACCAGATGCAGGACAAGCAACAGGTCCGCACGCAACGGGATTGTTTGCGGTAAACCGCCGAAAGTTGTCGACGAGAAAATTCGACTGAACAGTATTCACATCCTGAGGATGGGCAAGTTTCCGAGCATTAACCGTTATATAGTTCGCCGAGAATGCCATGTCCTTCCCGATCATTTGCTCAATGCCGAGATTGCCCTGAAATGCCTCGGGATACTCAAAATCTTTACCGACATGCAGCGTAAAGGGCAGTATCGGGCCGAAACCGGTGAATTTGGACGAATCGAACCGTTGAAAGCCGTTCTGATACACTGCGGATGCAGCAACACCTGGCGTCACGCCCGGAATAACGGTTCCGTGAAATACTTGAAAAGCATTAAACAAAGCGGTCGGCGAGGGGCCGCCTAAAGGGATTAATGTAGCCTGCTGCTGCTGCGAGCCGTCGGCAATGTCTGAGTTGAAAGCAACCGCAAGCAGCGGGTGGTCGTAGAACATTCCGGCTGCGGCACGAACTACAGTTTTTCCATTGCTGAAGATGTCCCATGCGGCACCAACACGCGGGGCGAAATTATTGCCGTCGCGTGGGAAACCCTGTGTGACATTCAGTGCGTCCTGTGCCACAGTGACATCGGCGGCAGTCAACGTAATACCAGTCAGGGGATCGGTAAACGGAGTCGGTTCGTACTGTTCCGTAAATTCATAATCGTAACGCAGGCCGTAATTCAGCGTCACATTGCTGCGTATCTTCCACGTGTCCTGAACGAAGAATGCAATGGGTTTATTTTTCAACTTGCTGTTCGGATTACCGAAGCCCTGAATAAATACGCTCGGGAAACCGAGGCCGTAAGCCTGGTTAGGCGTGAATGCCGGACACCTGTTGGCTTCCAGAATTGTCAATGCATCGCATCCGGGAATGAAGGCGCTCGCCGATTGCTGGCCGAAATTGAACAAGCCCGGAAAATTCAGTTCAAAGCTTGCTGTAACATCGATAAAATTAAAATCGGCACCGAATTTGAGGGTGTGGTTTCCTGTCGCCCAGGTTACGTTATCGCGTATTTGAAATCTGTTCTCAGTCCGGTCGACCGGCGAAAACGGATTTGAGCCGATGAAGCCCGTTCCGGCGATCTGATGGGCAACACTGGGGACCTGCGAATCGAATAGAGCTTTGCGTCGGCCAAAGTTAAAATACGCTTCATTTATAAAGTTGCTTGGCAGCACGCTGGAAACGGATACGCCGAAAGAGGTGTCCTTTAGATCCTGTATTCCGGTTCTGGAATAATCGTTTTGTCCGAGGGTCTGATTCTGCGATTCATCCTGAATTCCATTTATAACGCTTGGATTGTAGCCGAATCGTGCGGAAAGCTGATGATTTTGGGCAAGAACGTGATCTAGCCGAAATGACGTGAACGTCGTGGCTTCCGAAATAGGGAATACCCGACGAAGCTGCGAAAGCGGCCGGAATGCGACTAACTCACCATTAGCGTTTCGAGTAAGCGGCACTGGAGCTCCCGAAAGTATAAATCTGCTTCCAATCACGCCGGGCCCGATCGGAGATATTGGCGGACAACCGCTGCCGTCGTTCGGGCTGATGTATGGATTGATTCCGTTCAGGGCCGTTGCACTTCCGCTTCCGGCAAAAAATGCATAGGCTCTTGCGGTGCATATGGAAGTTGGAGTACCCGTCGCAAGTAACCCGTTTACGTAGGTGACCTGTGCGGCGGTAAGATTTGTAAAGGTTCGGGCAATTGGGTTGAGGCCCGGAATAAGCGGTATTGTAACGCTGCCGGTTGCATTGCCGATGATGTCGCTGGTAAAAAATCCGGATTCCTGACGACGACGCTGTTCGAATGCACCGAAAAAGAATGTTTTCTCTTTTACGATCGGGCCGCCGAAGGTCGCTCCGTATTGGACGCGGGTGTATGGCGGGCGTTTGTCCGGGTCGCCGTCGATGACCGGGGCGAATGCGTTGCGGGCCTGGATGCTTTTATCGCGGATAAAGCCGAAGACGTTTCCGGTAAATTCGTTACCGCCGCTTTTGGTCACCACATTGACGACACCGCCGGTGGCACGGCCGAATTCAGGCAGATAAGAGTTCGTCGTTACCTGATATTCCTGTACGGCTTCCATTGAAACAGTTGAGCGGGCGGCATTGATCGAATTATCCGTAAAATCGGCTCCGTCAACTTGTACTAATGTTGAACGGCCACGCTGGCCGCCGATGTTGAGGCCGGATGTCGGAGCTGGGCCGACGGGACGCCCGTTGTCGCGTCCAACCGTCGAAATGGTCAATGCGAATCCGGTTGCGCTTCTTTCGTTGATCGGCAGATTTTCGATCCTTCTTTGATCGATCGTTGTCGAGACGGCGGTTCTCGTAGTCTCGATCAGTTCGACCGATTCGCCGCTGATGTTGACGATGGCATCCGCCGCTCCGATCTCCATATTGACGTTAAGTTCGGCGCTTTGCCCGACGGTCAGCGTGACCGGCGAGATTACGACTCTCTTGAACGTCGCCGCCTCCGAGGTTATTTCGTATTCCCCGGGCGGTAGGGCCAGAAGACGATATAAGCCGTCTTCCGATGTTACGGTCGAGCGCGTGATGCCGGTTGCGTTATTTTTCGCGGTCACCGTCGCTCCGGCAACGACCGCGCCATTGGGATCGACGACCGTTCCGGTCAGATCCGCCGCGGTTGCCTGAGCCTGCGCCATAGCGGCGAATGTGGCCAGAACCGTGATAATTACCAACTGCAAGAATTTCCCGACAGTTGTGGAAACCCTATGAGTAACTGCTACCATTATTTTTTTCTCCTTACAGTGTTGAAACTTTTAAGACAGCGGCCGGACTAAATGGAGTTGGGGGAAATTGGGCGGTAAATCAGCCGGGAGACCCACATTTTCTAAACTCAATTTGTTTTGTTTTAGCGAACCGACTGCTTAAAAGAAAAGATTGCTTTGATGTTTTTATAGTAAAACAGGATTTATCGCAAGCAAAAACGTAAGATTTTTGTAATATTACGATTTATTTTCCGCAAATTTCGGACTTTGACGCGTTGCACGGGCCACAAGTTCGCGCGACACCTTGCTGAAACCGAGAATTGAGATAGCCGATTTAGCAAAATAAGGCGAAAAAGCAACCCGCCTTAACAGTGAAGATATACGCAGGCGGCGGGAAAAAGTTTGATTGTGAACACGATGATAATCCGCCGACAATGCTTCAAACGATGAATGTTCGCGCGAGATGCATGCGGCGAGTATCTCCGCGCTTTCAAATGCCATCAGCATGCCGCTCCCGGTAAACGGATCGATAAACGCTGCCGAGTCGCCAACGGCAAGAATGCCGGAAGCGGGAGAGAGATCTTTAACGCCAAATGAATCGACCGCAACGGCGAGATATTTCGCTGCGGGCACTGAATCCTTTAAGGTTTCGAACGCTCGTTTGTTCTTAAATATCAGCTCATTCAAAATCTTTTCAGTATCGCTTCCGAATTCCCGTACGATCTTCGATTTAACGAGAAAGCAATGGTTTGCCAAGCCGTCTTCGATAGAACTCAGCCCTCCGTATCCGCCCCGAAACGAATATATTTCGCAGCAGCCTTTTTCGAGATTTACGTTGCGCAGGTGAGTCTTAAAACCAACGTATGAATTGCCGACGGGCTTCAAATCTCGACTAGAAGACTTTTGTTCGAGCAGTTTTGAGATAACACCGGCCCGCCCGGTCGCGTCGATAATAATATCGGCTTCGATTTGAGAGCTTTTGCCCTCGTTGTGCCGGACCTTTAACTCCCACACGCTTTCATTGTTCCGCGATAATCCGGCGGCCTTTGTTTCTTCCAGAACCGTCACCCCGACAGCCTTCGCCCGGTCGAGCAAATTCAGATCCATCCTTGCCCGGCTCAGGCTCAAAGCAGAACCGCCGCCAAACAATTTGCTGGGCACGCTTATACTCTTTCCGCCCGGTTCATAAAACCGCGTCTCGAAAATATGGTCGCCACCGGCGGACAGCATCGAATCGGAAACACCGAGATCGGAAAAATGCCTGAGGCATTCAGGCGATATGAATTCGCCGCAGAGTTTTTGACGCGGAAAGCGCTCCCGCTCGATCAGCACCGGTGAAAAGCCTTTCAACGCGAGACGGATCGCGAGGCTCGTACCGGCCGGGCCTGCTCCGACGATGACGATTTGCGGCTGCTTTTTCATTTCTTTCGGTTACAGCTATTATAGCTCTTGATGGATCGAGGAAACCAAATTTTAAATATCGAATTTCTAATTTGAGATTTGAGATTCGAGATCACAAATTTATGAACATCATCCCGCTATCGATCCCCACGCCATTTTACGTCGGCGACGTGAATGTTTACCTGATCAAAGAAGATCCGGTCACGCTGATCGATGTCGGTCCGAAAACGAAGGAAGCGTCGGATGCATTGCGCGACGGGTTGCGGCGAAACGGCGTTCAGGTTTCGGATATTCGCCGGATCGTTTTAACACACGCTCACGAAGATCATTGCGGCCTCGCAAAGCAAGTGCGGGACGAAGCTAAGGATGCCGAGATTTTGGTTCATGAATGGGAAACGGGCCATCTATTCGGGCGTTTGGCACAGGACCAACATCGCGGATTGATGATGCGTTCCGGTGTTCCGGATAAAGTTTTCGGGGAAATGCAGGAGCTTTACGGCGAGGTCAGTTTACTGGCCGATTCGCTCGAAGACGGCGATTACAAACCGCTCCGTGAGGCAATGGAGCTGGAATTCGCGGGCGGCGTACTAAAGGTGCTGCATACGCCGGGACACACGCCTGGCTCTTGCTCGTTTGTCAGGGAAGCCAACCGCACGCTCATCTGCGGCGATTGCGTGCTAAAACGGATCACACCCAATCCGATTCTATCGCTCGATCCGATAAATCCTGAAAAGCGATTCAAATCTTTGGCTGAATATCTCGTCAGCCTTGCAAAAATTAGAAGTTTTTCGCCGACGCTAGTTTACGGCGGCCACGGCGAACCGGTGACCGATTTCGAAGAAATTTTCAACCGTTATGTCAGGGCGATTGACGACCGGCAAAGAAAGGTCGTCTCCCTGGTGCCGAAAGGGGGCATAACCGCATACGATCTCGCGGGGCGGCTGTTCTCGGAATCGTTCGGCAAGGACGTTCACCGCTTTCTCGCAATTTCGGAGGCTGTTGCGCATCTCGACTACGCGGAATCGGAAGGAAGGATAGCGGTTGAAATCAAAGACGGCGTTGAGGTTTATATACAGCGTTGATGTCGGAACGCAGGCACCCCTGCCTGCAATGAGCGTTGCTTCAACGCGAACAAGCCTTTGGCGATAAGTGCGCTTTGATGCAATGTAACGCGTTCGAAGACTCCGCGGGCAGGCAGGTTGCCTGCGTTCCGGCCGTTAAGCCGAATTTGTTTGAGGTGGGTTTTCACTACAGATTCGGCCGATTGTGTCGGTAATTATTGTAACTTTGTCAAAACCCGGAAGCTGCTGAACACGTTGGGTGATAGTAGTTTCGAGGCCTTCCATCCCGCCGGCTTCACTGAAAAGGGTGGCGATCGTATATTCCGTCTGCTCTTTAGGTTTCGAACCTTGCCCGACCGGATAATAAAAATGCTGGATGACGAATTTTGCCAGCTTTTTGGCAAATTCATTTTTCCTCAGTTCGAGCCGGGCGACGCTCCAGTAAAACTGCGTGTGCGCCGATTCTTCGCGGATAATACCCTTTAAAATCGTCGTTAGGACCGGATGATCGGCAAGTTCCATCAGCCTGCGGTAGCTCTGCGCGGTCGTCATTTCATGCACCGCCCCGAAGGTCATGTGCGTTGCGGTAAATTTTGAGCCGATAAGATTTGAGAGCGATGTGATGAAAAAGGTGTTGACGTTGTAGAAATTCGAAACGGCTTTTCTGACCTGAGTTTGCCAGTCGGGATTGGTTTTTACTCCCAGTTCGTTCAGGAAAAGATTCAGCACCTCGCCGTGAGTTACCTCCTCGACGCCCCAACGCTCCATGAATTTTCTTATGACCGGATCGCGACCGGTCGGTGTCCGCCGCATCTCGCGGTGGTACATATCCGTCAACGTTTCGACATCACGCATATACTGCAGAACGGGAATAAATTTCGGATCGAATCGATGGCGGCGCACCTCGTCCCACGGAATATTCGCGATAAAATCATCCGTCAGCGCGCGGGGTTGATTCTCGTACCAATCAAGAACTTCCTGTTTTGTCTCAAATATCATTAGTTACGTGGCAGTTGGATGTTCGTGATCTGCTTTTCGGGGAAGTCACGAACCGTTTTCACTCATAACATTAATTCGCTATACTAATCACTTTGGATGCGGTTACCCTATATTTTCAGCAGTACAATTATAATATGATCAAACTTGCGCTCGTTTTAGCCTTTATAAATATTCTGTTTTCGTCTTCGTTTGGACAAGGAAGTCCGCTCGCCGCGGCCGGCGAACGGCGGCTGCAAAACGTCAAACAGCTTACCACAGGCGGCGAAAATGCAGAAGCTTATTTTTCGCCGGACGGGAAGCAACTGGTTTTCCAATCAAAACGCGACGGCCGCGGCTGCGACCAGATCTATACAATGAATATCGACGGCTCAAACGTCAAAATGGTTTCGACCGGCACAGGCCGTACGACCTGCTCCTATTTTCATAACGGAGGCAAGGATATTCTTTACGGTTCGACGCATTTGGGAAGTAAAGAATGCCCGCCGAATCCGGATTTTTCGAAAGGTTACGTATGGGCAATTTACCCGTCATATGACATATTTGCCGCAAAAGTCGACGGTTCAAAGCCCAAGCAATTAACAAAAACGCCAGGCTACGATGCCGAGGCTACCGTTTCGCCCGACGGCAAGAAGATAATTTTCACATCAATGCGTGACGGCGATCTCGACCTTTATGTAATGGACAAAAACGGCAAAAACGTAAAACGTCTGACGACCGAACTCGGTTACGACGGCGGCGCGTTTTTCTCGCCGGACAGCAAGCAGATCGTTTATCGTGCCTTTCACCCAAAAACCGAAGCCGAAGTCGCCCGCTACAAAGACCGCCTCGCGAACAACCTGATCGAGCCAACCGTTTTCGAAGTGTGGGTGATGAACGCCGACGGCACCAGCAAACGCCAGGTAACAAAGCTCGGAGCCGCCTCATTCGCCCCGTTTTTCACGCCGGACGGGAAAAGCATCATCTTCTGCACCAACTATTTCGCGACCGACACCCGCAAACGTAATTTCGACCTGGCATTAATAAACGTGGACGGAACCGGCCTCGAACGTGTAACATTCGACGAAACCTTCGACGGTTTCCCCATGTTCTCGCCGGACGGCAAGAAACTGGTATTCGCATCCAACAGAAACGCCGCGAAACAGGGCGATACGAATGTATTTATCGCGGATTGGGTGCGGTAAGTTTATTGCAGCAGCATAGCGGTATATAGGTAAAGGTTGATTTTCTCGGTGCCCTCTGTGTCTTCACTTTGTGTTCTCCGTGTTAATTTTCTTTTTAACACAAAGTCCACGAAGGGAAGACACAGAGAACACAAAGTAAAACCTTCCTTCAAATCTTACTTAATAAAAACATTATGCAAAGACAAATCACTGGTTTTCTGTTGTTGCTTTCGTTTGTATTCAGCGTCTCCGCGCAGAAGCCGTCAGATGTCGAGCAAAACCTCCGCAAACATGTCGAATATCTTGCTTCCGAGAAACTCGAAGGCCGCAGGACCGGTGAGCCGGGAGCTACGCTTGCCGCAGAATATATTGCGAAGGCGTTTGCTCAATCGAAGCTCAAACCGGGTTTCCGCGATTCGAAAGGCAAATCGAGTTTTCTTCAGGCCTTTCCATATGTAACCGGTGTCGAATTGGCCGCGACGGGAAATGAGTTCCAGCTTAAATTTCCGGTAACGGCAAGCATCTCGGAGGCAAAACCGGTTGGCTTTTCTCCAAACGTGCAGATCACTAACGCAAAGATCGTTTTTCCCGGCTACGGCATCGTTTCAAAAGAGCCTGTTTTTGACGATTACGGCGATCAGGATGTTGAGGGCAAAGTGGTAATGGTCTTTGACGGAAATCCGGATAACGGCAATCCTCACAGCCTTTTTGGGCGTTTCGATGCACGGGCGAAGGCTCGAATTGCGAAGGACAAGGGAGCTGTTGCGGTATTGCTTATTTCGCGTGAGGCCAATCTCGCCGACGACCGTCTGACGCGCCTCGAATACGATCAAACTCTCGGCGAAGCGGCACTGCCGACACTCGTGATCTCTCGCGATACGGCGGCGGCAATTCTGGGCGTCACGGCTCCGGATCTTGCCATGATGGAAGAATTCGTGGCGATGCGAAAGGATATGACCGGAAAGGTAACGGTCACGCTTCGAGATGCGGTGCCGACGCTCGATCTCCGCGTCAATCTCGTCAAAAAACAAACGGGCGCGCATAACGTCATCGGAATTCTCGAAGGCACCGATCCCGTGTTGAAAAGTGAAGCCATTGTCATTGGCGCACACTACGACCACCTCGGCCGCGGCGGACAGGGAAGCCTCGATGTAAATTCAAAGGAAATTCATTACGGCGCCGACGACAACGCTTCAGGCACATCGGCGATTCTCGAACTCGCCCGCCAGTTCGCAAAGGAAAAGAAAAATAAGCGGACAATTATCTTCATCGCATTTAGCGGAGAGGAAGAAGGCCTGCTCGGCTCAAATTTTTACGTAAATAATCCGGTGTTTCCGATTGAAAAGACGGTCGCGATGATAAATCTGGATATGGTGGGGCGATTACAACGAACATTAACAATTGGAGGAATTGGCACCGCGTCAGAATGGAGGCCGCTGGTCACCAATTCTATTTCCGCAGTCTCGGCTAAAGCTACACACGCCAAGATGTTGCAAGAAACTCGAAAAGCCATTGCGTTACGCAACGAGACTAAAAGTGCTAACAGTCCCGATCGAGTGTCCGCTGCTGAAATTACTTTTGGTAGTTTGGATTTGGCATTCAACGAAGATGGCTTCGGACCGTCGGATCATTCATCCTTTTATGGTAAAAGAATTCCCGTTTTATTTTTTTTCACCGGTACGCACGTCGACTATCACAAACCCTCCGACACCGCTGAAAAAATAAATTATGATGGCCTAAATCAAATCACCGCATACGTTGCTGAGATTGTAAGGTCAATCGATCAAAACCAACAAAAACCTACTTATGCGGTCGCAAAATCTTCCGGCACAATGGGCCGCACCGGTTTCAGCGTCTCGCTCGGAACGGTGCCGAACTATGCCGATTCGACCGACGGCCTGCTCCTCGACGGTGTCCGCGACAATTCGGCCGCCGCAAAAGCCGGTATCAAGACAGGCGACAAAATAGTAAAGCTGGCCGGAAAAGATGTGAGAAATGTCTCCGATTACACGTTTATATTAGGTGAGATGAAAGCCGGTGAGGAATACGAAATTGTAGTGCTGCGTGGAACGGAAAGGCTTACGCTGAAAATAATTCCGGCGGCATCAGCCCGACGGCCGTAACCGGTGTAAGAAGGATCATTAGCCTGGTCAGTACCGGGAGCGATAGCGACTGGGTTCTTATGCTCAAGCGATCAAGAAC
>JANMSP010000293.1:0-4004 GCA_031389475.1 Pyrinomonadaceae bacterium | reverse complement strand
ATCGACGCGACATCGATCGATGAGCAGATCGCCCGCGATATTCTCGTCGGCGATATTGCCGGACTGCCGAAGCCGGACGTGATCGTCGCGGTAGTCGATGCTACCAACCTCGAAAGAAACCTCTACCTTGTCACTCAGCTTTTCGAATTCGACATTCCGATTGTCATCGCCCTGACGATGATCGATGTGTTCGAAAAAGAGAAACACGAGATCGATGTTCAAAAACTCTCAAAGCATTTGAAAGTTCCGGTGATTGAGATCAACGCGAAACGTGATCGCGGAACGGCGGAGCTCGCGGAAAAAGTCGCGGAGATCGTAGGGACGGTTCTACAAAAACCGTTCGAGTTGAACGGCGAAGCAGAAAAAATAGAAAACGGGAAGATTTTTGCACGATATAATTTTATCTCGAATGCGGTTCAAGAATCGGTAAAGCATAACGACACGGAAGAATATCGCATTTCCGAAAGGATCGATCGGGTGCTGACGCACAAATTCTTTGGATTGGTGATTTTGGTTGCGATTTTGCTGCTTGTTTTTCAGGCGATATTTTCGTGGGCGACGCTGCCGATGGATTTGCTTGAATCGGGCTTCGGAGCGGTCGGTGATTTTGTGCGGTCGCAGATGTCGGAGGGAATTCTGACTGACCTATTGGTGGACGGCATCATCGCCGGTGTCGGCGGCGTCCTGATTTTTTTACCGCAGATCTTACTGCTGTTTTTATTTATATCGATTCTCGAAGATACCGGATATTTGGCGCGGGCGGCATTTTTGCTCGATAAATTAATGAGCCGAGTCGGCCTGCATGGAAAGGCTTTTTTGCCGCTGATGAGCAGCTTTGCGTGTGCAATTCCGGGAATTATGGCAACGCGGACGATCGAGAACCGCCGCGACCGGTTTGCGACGATAATGATAGCGCCGTTCATGAGCTGTTCGGCACGTTTACCGGTTTATACATTAATGATCGCGGCTTTTTTCGCCGGACAAACGGTTTTCGGATTTATTTCGCTTGGGGCGGTTTTGATGCTGGCGATGTATTCGCTGGGAATATTCGCGGCAGTCGTCTCGGCATTCGTGCTGAAGCGAACGCTGCTGAAAGCGCCACCGCCTCCATTTTTGATGGAACTGCCGCCGTATCGATTGCCGAATCTACGGACAGTTTTACAGAATATGTTTACGCGGGGCTGGCTTTTCGTAAAGCGTGCGGGGACGGTTATTTTGGCGATCTCGATTGTTTTGTGGGCGCTGATGTATTTCCCACGGGCGGAAGTTTCAAGTTCCGGGTTTCAGGTTTCAAGTGCAGAACAGCATGAAACCTCAAACTTGAAACCAGAGACAAATTCTGAGACTTCGCAGCTTCAGAACAGCTATGCTGGAAAGCTAGGGCATTTTATCGAACCCGTAATTCAGCCGCTCGGGTTCGATTGGAAGATCGGAGTGGCGCTGATCGCCAGTTTTGCGGCGAGAGAAGTGCTGGTGTCTACGCTTAGTATTATCTATAATGTCGGCAAGGATGAGAATGAGGAATCCGAAACGCTGATCTCGGCGATACGCAATGCAAAAAAAGCGGACGGCAGTTTGGTATGGTCGCCGCTGACGGCATTGACGTTAATGGTCTTCTTTGTTTTGGCGATGCAGTGTATGTCAACCATAGCTGTCGTTCGAAGGGAAACGAACTCCTGGCCGTGGACTCTTTTCATGGTCGGATATATGACGGGCCTTGCATACTTAGCGGCGTTCGTAACATATCAGGGCGGGCGGCTTTTGGGATATAGTTAGTGAAATAGAATTTACTATGACTTTTCAAAATGTCGCGGCATTTCTGATTATTCTCGGTGCTCTGGCATATGTTGGCAGTATGCTTTGGCGTAAGACCAAGTCCTTCTCGCCGAAATCGGGCTGCGCGAACGATTGCGGCTGCGAGTCCAAATCCAAAAACACCCAAACGGTTAATTGAGCGAGAACCAGACATTCCTAACCGAAGGCGTTCGAGCAATGTTTTTGTCGACGCTTGCGTTTGCTCTTGCCAATGTTTTCGTAAAAGAGGTTTCGCACATTCCAGCGATGGAAGTCGTTTTCTTTCGCTGCATCGTCGCCACGGTATTTTGTTTTATCGGAATTCACCGCGCAAAAGCCGATTGGCGAGGATCGAACCGCACAATGCTGCTGCTTCGCGGCCTTTTCGGAACGACTGCTCTTTATTTATTTTTCACGACCGTTCAGAATATCCCACTAGCATCGGCGATGACGATACAGTATCTTTCGCCGATATTTACCAGCATAATCGCGATATTTATTTTGAGTGAAAAAGTGCGTTCGCTGCAATGGCTTTTCTACGCGATAGCATTCTCCGGCGTCCTGCTGATCGAGCGTTTTGATCCGCGCATCTCCTTGTTTTATTTGGTCATCGGCATTATTTCGGCATTCTGTTCCGGCATCGCGTATAACCTTGTCCGCAGCATGCGTGGTAAAGAGCATCCGCTGACGGTCGTGTTACATTTCCAGTTGGTCGGATCGATTCTCGGATTTATCAGTTTATTTTTCGAATGGAAAATGCCTCAGGGATGGGACTGGTTATGGCTATTTCTGATCGGCGTATTTTCGCAGTTAGGGCAAATATTTCTTACCAATGCACTGCAGAAAGAAGCCGTAGCCGGTGTCGCGATCATAAATTATTCCGGGCTGATCTATGCACTGCTTATAGGTTCGCTCGTATTCGGCGAAATGCAGACGACCGAATCGCTGGCGGGAATGCTGCTAGTCGTTTTCGGAGTTTTGCTGAGCGTGGTTTATAGTAAGAGAATGCGGGATATTGAGAAGATCGAATCTACTGTTGGTTGAGAAGTTCAGGAAGATTTGCCCGCGAAAAAACGCGAAAGAACGCGAAACAAGATGTCATTTCTTTTTCGCGATTTTTTCGCGTATTTCGCGTGCAAAAAAGTAATTCTGCTTATGGATAACATTCAAATAAAAGCCATCGTCGTTAGCGTCAGCGATACGCGCGTTCATAAGAATGATATTTCCGGCGATACGCTTGTCGGGCTTCTTTCATCGATCAATGCAGAGGTGGTCGAGAAGATAATTGTTTCGGATGATTTGGAAGTTTTGCGGAACACTTTGTACGTTTTGGCTGAAACAAAAGAGGTGAATTTGATCGTAACAACCGGCGGTACGGGATTCTCGCCCCGCGACAATACGCCCGAAGCTACGCGGTCGGTCATCGAACGCGAAGCTCCAGGCATAGCCGAAGCGATGCGGCGCGAGACGGCAAAAAATACACCGATGGCAATGCTGTCACGCGGCATCTGCGGCATTCGCGGCGACACTTTGATAATTAATCTTCCCGGATCGCCGAACGGCGTGCTTGAATGTTTTGAGGTAATCGAACCGGTTTTGCAGCATGCGATAAACCAAATTGCGGGTGATACGCGGCATTAGTTTATCGTTCTGAGTTCAAGCTTCAGCTTGTCTTTGGCGTTAGGCGTAAGACAAGCTGAAGCTCGAACTCAAAACTATTGACGCAAGGCATTCCCCATGAACGCTGTGACATCCGTTTTCAATTTCACCAGCGAATTCTTTTCGATATACATCATATGCCCGGCTTCGTAATACGAGACCGAGACGTTTTTGCGCAATGCCGGGTCGAGATTCATTGCGGAGATCGTATATTCGGCCGCGAAATACGGTGTGGCCATGTCGTAATATCCGCTGGCCATGAATATTTTCATATACGGATTTTTCCGCATTGCGGCTGCCAGCGAACTGCTTGTGTCTGCGTAACCATTCGCGACATTGTAGTTCCAGGGTGAAGTTATACCGCCGCCTAAAATAAAATATTCGGTGTCCGATTTGTAATTGAGGTCGCGGCGGACGTAACTGTTGAATGCCGCTGTATATGGCGCGCGGATAGCGTTCATGCTCGGGTCGGTGTCGGGGCCGTCGGATGCTGAATCCTTATCGTAACCTAGAAAACGGCTGTCGAGCCTGCCGGTCGTGCGTCGGCGGTC
>JANMSP010000485.1:0-4032 GCA_031389475.1 Pyrinomonadaceae bacterium | reverse complement strand
GCTTTGTGCCGCGTAATCAGCAAACTCATCGAATAAGTTTCGGCGAGCGCCCTTATTCATACTTTTTCGCCTTTTATCCTGACAGACAGCCGTGTAAGCCCCGAGTTAATGTCGGTGTATGCACGGTTTTGCATATGCTGGATTAGCGCGAGGCAATGGATGCAGCAATCTATTACAAGTCTTGGTCGCTATTGATTTGATCAACACAAATAAGAAATGGGCACTATGCCACCTCCATTTTAATCAAAGTTCATTTGTTTGATGATCTTTATATAATCTGGATGATCGCGTAACGAATCGAACATTGGATCGACCTTGACCGAAAGCAAAAACCCGTCTCTATTTTGGTATGCTTGGTCAAGCCGCTTTAAGGCCTGTTCTTTATCGCCTAAAGCGGCGTATACACCGGCAACGGTGGTCGGCGACAATGGTTTATGAGTTGCGTCGGCTTCGGTACTTCTTAAAATTTCATGCGTCCTGGAGCTTTGCCCGGACACCGCGAAACTCCAAGCGAGTTCGCCGACACCTTGATCGCCGGCGGTTATCTTTTTAACCGATTCAAATTCGGCTATTGCCTTATCAAACTTTTTCTGCGCAGCGTAATTTAAGCCTAAGTGAAGATGAGCGTTAAAATAACCCGGATCGAGTTCCAGCGTTTGGCTTAACTGCTTGATGGCATCTTCATGGCGCCGGTCAAAATAATATGCCGCCGCGATATCCGTATTAATACTTAATGATAAAGGATCGAGTTCGCCGGCTTGTTTAAGCATCACAATTGCGTCATCAAAGCTTCCCTTCATTGTCAGATAGATTCCGTACCATTGCCGCGCTGTTGCGTAATTCGGTTTTAGCTCGATAGCATGTCTGAAATTTTCCTCCGCTCCCGGCCAGTCGTAATCGAACAAAAAATTGACCATAGCGAGTGCAGAATATGCCTCGGCAAGCTGTGAATCAATTTCTAAAGCTCTCGCCGCAGCCGCACGGGCTTTCGGCATCACTTCATGAGCTGATTTTGCCCCATAGAGACTTTGCAGAATGTAAGAATCCGCGACTCCCGCATAGGCCAGTGCAAATAAAGGATCCAAATCGATTGCTGATCGAAAATGCTCGATACTTTTCTGCAGGCCCTCAGGCGTTCGTTTATTCCAGTAGTAACGTCCTTTCAAATAAATTTTATAAGCTTCCGCGTTCTCGGTGGGACGTTTGTCCAAAACATTCCGGTCGGATTGCGAAAGAAAAACTTGGAGCGATTCGACCACGTGCGCGGCAACGGTATGTTGGATGGCAAGGATATCGCCGCTTTGTTCATCAAATTGTTCCGTCCAAAAAATCTTGCCGTCCGAAACCCGCAAAAGCCGGGCGGTGATGCGTATTAGACTGCCCTCTTTCTGAAAAGTGCCTTCAAGCACCGCTTCAACTTTTAATTCCCTGCCGGCGGCGATAGCAGTTTGCTGCGGCGAGACATGCCTTTGAACAGTGCTTAATGGGCGAATGTTTAATTGTTTAATACTGCTCAATCGGCTGATTAGGGCTTCGGCTAGTCCCAATTCCAGCATTTCATCATTTACGTCGGAGGCTAGCGGTTTAAACGGCAAGACAGCAACGGATATTACGGCATTTTCATCAGTTGCCGGACGTGATGTTGAAAAGTATAAAATTGTAAACGCGACAAATGTTAGGAGTAATCCGAGCGTTGCAAATAAAGAGTGCTTTTTGAGCCCAAAAGGTGGGTTCGATGACAATAGCCGAATTTTTTGAGGGCCGAACCAATTTTTTGAGGGTTCGTTGTCGGAAAGGCGGGTACTGGCACTTTCTTTTGCCGGGATATTTTCGGTGGACGGCACGTTTGCGGCGTGCCAGCCGGCAAGTTCGACAACTCTGCCGCTTCGTGTGGTTTGAAAGCGGCTGCCTGAGTGCTGACTTTTTCTTTCTGACTGGCTGATAACCGGCCGGACCCGGCTTAAGGTCTCCGGACTTGTAATACTCTTTATATCAGGAATGAACCGATAGCCATGACCGCGCACGGTTTCAATAAATTTCTTTTTCCCTTTGCCATTATCTCCAAGAGCCTGCCTGAGCATCGATATTTTTTGATCCAAATTGTTTTCCTCGACAATTGAATCAGTCCAGACTTCCCGCATCAATTCGTCTTTGCCGACAAGCTCGCCATTTTGTCTGACCAGAACGCACAAAGTATCGAAAGCCTTGTCGGCAAGCGGCACGGGCTTGCCGTCACGCAGCAAAAGACGCTGGGAAACGTCCAGGCGAAAACGCGAAAATTCGTATAACTCCTTGCCGGAATTCGACATAACAGGTTCGAGATAGATCAGACAAAAATCAGGAAAGATTCAAGCAAACGTAAGTATTTTTCCGTGCGGCTTCTGATTAAATAGCTTTAGGTAAATTACCGTGCCCGGAAGAAATCATAGCTGTTGAATTGAACATTGTAACGTGGCACGGCACTAATGAGCAAATATTTTGCAATTGTCCCAAATGCAAATAATCAGGCGAATATTTTAATTTCGAACGGCGTACGAGCCGTAAAACCCGTAAGCCCGATCCAACATATAACCACCGAAGGAGTTCCATGCGTCCAAATTTCCGCATCAGCCGCACTAGTCTGATTGTTCTCACGCTTATTGGCGTACTCGCCTGCGGAGCAATATCTCTATTAATTTTCAATCGATCGGCAACCGAAGAACGAAAGGCGGAACAAGGCGAAACTATGCCTGGCCCGAATGTTTCCGCTCGCGGAGATTTCTTTAACCAAGCAGAGAGTCAAGATCGGAAGGCCATATCGTCAGCAGTGCCGTTAACTAAGATTGAGAAATCCGAGTTAGCTAATCCGCCGTGGAACCTGTCCGCTCCAGCCAAAGACAATAATAGTGTGGAAAAAATCCGCCCCGCCGATTTAAGAAATGGCCGGAACGGATACCCGAGCATTCGAAATTTGATGGAGACTCAAGATCTGTCTTCATCGCCGCTGTTCGCGGGTCAAAAGAAAATCGGCACACGTCAGGAACGGCAAGCCGCCAGAGGGTCGCATCCTGATAAAGCGGTAGCTTTTCGCAACATGCAGATGCGCGACGAAAACGGGAAAATTCCGCTCGACGGTATGGAAAAAGCCAGAAAGCAGATCGACCGAATGCGCAAAGTACGACTGGAGAAAGCCGCGGCCGAAGGTAAAACTGGCGGAGTCGAAGTAGCGGCCATTATTCCCGGTGTTTGGTCGTGGCTCGGCCCGGGCAATATTGGCGGAAGAATTCGCTCGATAGTGATTCATCCCGTAGACACGAACAAGATGTGGGCGGGAAGCGTGTCGGGCGGTATCTGGACCACGTCAGACGGCGGAGTGTCGTGGGCGCCGGTCAACGATTTCCTGGCAAACCTCGCGGTCTCAACCATGGTAATGGACCCGACTGATCCGAATATCATGTACGCGGGCACGGGCGAATCATTCGCCGCCGATCTAACGGCAACTGAAGGCGAAGGTATTGTTCCGGAAGGTCTTCGGGGTGACGGCGTTTTCCAAACAATTGACGGCGGCATAACCTGGAACCAACTGCCCCTCACGCGAACCGCCGATCCGGTAGTTTGCCCCGGCGGCGGGCCCCGATGTCCCTGGTCTTACGTCAACCGCTTGGCAATGTCTCCAGACGGAAACACGATTCTCGCGGCGACCAACAATGGCATCTGGCGTTCGACCGACGATGGAGCGACGTGGAATTCGAACGGAACCTTCGTACCACTTGGAACCAACCAATTTCAGGATATAGATTTCGATCCGGCCAACAGCCTAAACGCGATTGCTTCAAGTCCCGGAGGCTCGACCTATTCCACCAACGGCGGGGTCACTTGGGTGAATGCTGTTTACACACAGCCAATTGTCGCCGCAGGCGGCACCGGCCGGGTCGAATTGGCCTACGCGCCGAGCAATCCACTTATCGTTTACGCATTGGTCGATCAGTTCCGGCCTGTTCCGCCTGCGGTCCCTACGGTTCAGGGAGATATTTTCTTAAGCAATAATGGCGG
>JANMSP010000209.1:0-8272 GCA_031389475.1 Pyrinomonadaceae bacterium | reverse complement strand
GCGAAGCTCCGGCATTGTCAGCAGCCACGGAAAATGAAAGCAGAGCACGGCACCAACGCCTATTGCTCCCAGGGTTACCGAAAGCGTGCCGCTGATCCAGCCTTGCCCAAAGGTTTTTGGCTGTTCGCTATCGATCATTTCCGATTTTTGAGATTTACTGATCACCGATGTGCTTATCCACCCGACACTGCGGTAAAAATCGCAAGTTCGTCACCGTCACGAAGAATTTCACTACCTTGCGCATATTCCTGATTTATCGAGAAGAGTAATTTGTGTTGAATTAGTTTCGGATATTTCGCGGCAATATTTGAAACAGTTTGCCCAGCTTGGGAATCCTCTTCCATTAAAAACGTAGTTTCCCTTTCACCTGCCGCATCCGCCGTTGCACCAAAAAATAAAACATTAACTCTCATTGATTTTTATTATTCAGTTTCAAATTCCGAACGTGAAATTCCCGACTGCCGGATTATTGATTGTAGCGTTCCAATCCGAATCTCCTTATGTAGAGGCACTGGCACTGTTACACTGGAATTCTCAATGATCTTCTGCATAATTACATGGCTGCCTTTTTGACGAGTTTCAGCGAAGCCGTTTAATGCGAGGATTCGACACACCTCATGCCCGGAAAGATTACGCAGCCGTTTCAATTTCGACCTCCAAAGGCGTGATATAAACCTCTGAGTTGAGGCGTTGAAGGATTTCGTTCGGATGAGCTGTCTCAAAAAATAGTTCTACTGCTTCGCGGAGGTTACTGCGGGCTTCTTCAACCGAATCTCCTTGGCTTGCCACATCGATCTCGGAGCAAACAGAAACGTAGCCGTCATTTTCCCGCCATATTGTGGCCGTCATGGTTTTCAACATATCAAATCCTCCGAAGTTTCTTAATTCTCTATTCTGGTAATACTAATTTATCGCTCCCGCAATAGGACTCGAAGCCGATGCATACAGACGTTTCGGCATTCTTCCGGATAAATAAGCCAGTCTGCCGGCTTGAACCGCTAAGTTCATCGCGGTTGCCATTGCCGCCGAGTCACCGGCTTCCGCGATTGCCGTGTTCATCAGGATCGCGTCCGCGCCTAATTCCATTGCAATTGCCGCATCCGAGGGAACGCCGACTCCGGCATCGACAATTATAATCGCATCGGGAAGCTGCTCACGCATGATCCTTAAATTTGCCGGATTTTGAACGCCGAGGCCCGAACCGATTGGGGCGGCGAGCGGCATTACGGCCGGACATCCGGCATCGAGCAGTTTTTTCGCCATTATCAGGTCGTCGGAAAAATACGGCAGGACGATAAAACCTTCTTTTACCAGAATCCTGGCGGCTTCCAGAGTCTGTTCGTTATCCGGCAAAAGCGTTACCGGATCGCCGATTACTTCGAGCTTTATCCAATCTGTTTCAAGCGCTTCCCGGGCCAAACGTGCCGTGCGAATCGCATGTTCGGCGTCGTAACAGCCGGCGGTATTCGGCAAAATCTGCATTGAAGGTGATAGATAATCGAGAAAAGATTCGGTGGAGCGGTCGAGCGGCACCCGATTCACGGCAACTGTCACCATCTCAGCACCCGAAGCAGTGTGAGCCGCCTGCATCTCCGCGAATGAACGGTATTTTCCGGTGCCGATTATGAGACGTGAACTAAACGGCGTTCCTGCAAGTGTAAAAGTGTCTGACATAGAACTTTAGTTTCACGTTTCAGGTTCCAAGTTTCAAGTTTAGAACAATTCTCGCTCATTTTTGAGATTCGCATTGATAAATTATCTCCAATTTACAATCTTTGAAACTATACCCGGTAAAATGGCGGCTTTGCCGCTCTATTTGCGGAAAAGCTATGCTTTTCCGGTGGGCTTGAAAATTACACTGCGGCTATGCCGCCGCTCCGGCCGCCCGCAAAGGACGGCGGCATAGCCGCAAATCTTCTCTGTGAACTTCGGAAAAGCATAGCTTTTCCGCAAATAGACGGGCATAGCCCGAAGATCCAGCGAACCTAAACGGAATTGATAAAACCATATGCTGGTATAGTTTAAAAACAAAAAAGCGAAGCCAATATCCGCCCCGCAACCTATCTTAAAACTTACTTAACCGCCGCCGACGAAATGGACGACTTCTATCTTATCCGCTTCGGTGAGCTTGGTATTTTGCCAATCCTTCCGCCGGACAACTTCCTTGTTTAGTTCGATAGCGATCCGCTGTTGGGGCAATGATAAATGATTCAGCAATGCTTCAAGATCGATCTCGCCCGGGACTTCCTTTTTCTTGCCATTTATAATTACGTTCATCTAGTGAACATTATAAATGCAAATCGAGCTCGAAACCAACGCAGGCTATCCATGAGCAACCGACCGGCGTAATTCTATCTCTTCGCCATCGCTCATTGCCCGAACGAGAAACGCTGCACGGCCCTCGCGAAAACTCGGCAGCTCGAAATTAACGGTCGCAAGGCCATTGCTGTCGGTCGAGGCGTGAAAGATCTGCGGGCGAAAGCTGGAACCGATGATCTTTACCATTATCTGAGCACCGCCGACTACTTTCCTATCGCTGCCTCGGCATACCATAAACGCCATCGTCCGCTGCTCGCCGCCCTTAAACTTCGTGTCGCCGAGAATTTCAATGCTTAGTTTATTATTGACGGAGCGTCCCGATCCCGGTAAATCATTGAACACCTCGACTGCTTCTTCCGGCAGAATTATTTCGTCCTCAATAATCGTGGCATCATGGACAGTCGGCCTGTTCATAATATCGTGCAGGGTCTGGGTGTCCGATTCGAAAAGCGGCATTGGGATCGGGCAAGCGGAATCATAGAAACCGCCGTCCGCTCCGACGAAGCAATCGTCCTGAAGCGATTGGGCGGGAATTCCATTCATTGCCGCCGCGACCGCCGGCTTCGGCGAGCGTTTTTTATTCGCCGTTTTAGCCGTTTTAGCCGTCATCTTTATCAGATCGTCGATCCTGCCCGCCTGAACCGCCGCACAGAACAACCTATGCTGCTTTTGCAGCCGCTCCGCGAGTATATCTTCATCGAATTTATCGGCCAAAAGATCATCATAAGGCACGCGCTTGCTAGCCAGAATCGTGCCGCGATTGTAGACAAGGGAAAGAATCATGGGCGAGGAAACGCCTTTGTCTTCAGTCTGAACGTGGTAGGTCACGCCTTCAAATTCGATGTCTGTATTAAAACCGGTTATCACAATATTTTATGTAAAAGGCGAGAAAAAAAGAAGGGATGTTCGGAATAGCTGAGCCACTTATAAAATTAGCATAGAATATTGAATACGGTCAATAAATAATTCCATACAGAATTTGGAGCCGAACGACACGTGAATTGCTGATTGCCTTGACACTAAATGTTGCTTAACTTACGATTGAGCATACGCCTAAAGGATAGATATTCAAGACGTAATCTAACATTTGATTTGCGGATTTTTTCGGTAGAAAAAGTTAGTTTTTGAGGTATCGATGTCAGAGTATAGCCTGATGGATTACGCCCCGATCGGGATAATGTTTCTGGTCGCAATGGGATTTGCGGTCAGCCAACTGCTGGTTACGCAATTGATCGGCCCGCGCAAGCGTACGGCAACGAAATTGATGCCGTACGAATGCGGAAAAGACCCGGTCGGCGGCGCACGCGACCGCTTTTCGATCAAATTTTATACGGTTGCCGTGATATTTCTGCTTTTCGATATTGAAGTATTGTTTATGATTCCGTTCGCGGTCGCTTTCAAGACGCTGATCGCACAGGAGCAGATAAGCGGTATCGCCTACGGAACGATCGCTTTGATCGAAATTTTAGTTTTTATAGGCACTTTGATAGTCGGGTACATTTATGTCTGGAAAAAAGGCACGTTCGACTGGGGCATTCAGGCCCGCGTCGAGGCCCGTGCCGAAGCTAAGCTGGCGGCAAAGCAAAAACGTGCGTCCGAAATGAAGATGGCCGCATAGACAGTTTTAGAGTTCGTAGAGTTATAGAGTAGTGCTTAACTCCACAACTTTAAAAACTCTACTAACCAAAAGTATATGGGTTTAGAAAATGCAATATTCGAATCGCTGCCGGACGTAGTAACCGTCAAGCTGGATGCCGTCGTAAACTGGGCTCGGAAATCAAGTCTTTGGCCGGCTACGTTTGGTTTAGCTTGCTGCGCTATCGAGATGATGAACACGGTTTCCGCACGAAACGACCTTTCCCGGTTCGGTGCGGAAACATTTCGGGCGTCGCCAAGACAGGCTGATGTGATGATAGTTTCCGGCCGCGTTTCGCGTAAAATGGCGCCGGTTTTGCGGCGTATTTACGATCAGATGCCTGAGCCGAAGTGGGTTATTTCGATGGGAGCGTGCGCGACATCGGGCGGAGTGTTTGATAATTACGCTATCGTTCAGGGCGTGGATAAGATCGTTCCGGTCGATATTTATGTTCCGGGCTGTCCTCCGCGTCCGGAAATGCTGGTTCACGCGATCATGATGCTGCAGGACAAGATAATGGGCGAATCCGTGCTTGATCGCCGCGACACTTTCGATGCGGAATCGCGTGTGTCGATGGTTCCCGGAACATTGCCGGTCACGGAAGGAACAAAATTAGAGCGAGATACCGAAGTCGAAGTCGCGCAAAATGAAATATCGCGGCCTTATTCGATTCCTTCGCGTCACGAAAAACGGCGTTCTTCATAAGCGAACTTCAATTATGCAGAAGCCCGCACGTTAGTAAGGGCGTTTACGGCCCAATGAAAACAACATGCGGGGCTTCTGCAATTTTTTATGACTGAAAAACTTCACGGCTTTATAGAAAAATTAAAAGAAGAAAACTCCGGTTGGATCGCCGATGTGAAGGAATCGTTCGGCGAGGTCACTGCGGTTGTTCCAGGCGAATCTATCGTCGATATTTGCTGGTTCTTAAAAACAAAGCACGGTTTCGATATGCTCGCCGATCTTTGTGGAGCCGACCGCGGTCCGGAGGAAGAACCGCGTTTTGAGGTCAACTATCACTTGTTTTCAACTGAGCATTACAGCCGTCTGCGTTTAAAGGTTTTGTTGAGCGAAGACGATCCGAAAGTGCCGACAGTAACGACGATCTGGAAAACCGCCGATTGGCATGAACGTGAAACATTCGATCTTTTCGGTGTTAAGTTCGATGGCCATCCCGATCTGCGTCGCATTCTGCTGCCGTCCGATTTCGACGGCCACGCGCTGCGAAAGGACTATCCATTACGCGGTTATGAGCCGTACAGTATGAACTAGATGATGATTCGCGACAATCTTCACAAAATATTGACCGAAGTTCGCCCGCTGCCGATTAGCTACACGGTGGATGATCTGGACTTTATGCCCGAGGACGGCAATCGCTACGAGCTGATCGGAGGAAAATTATTCGTGTCCCGAGCACCACATCTTGACCACCAACGAACCATAACTAACTTAATGCGGGTTTTTCTCCCGTATCTCGAGAAAAATCCGATTGGTGAAATTTTCACCACGCCAGGCGTTATTTTTAGTCGGGAAAACGCGGTAATTCCCGATCTCGTTTTCGCAACTCATGAGACCGTCGCCAAGTCGGTTGCCGGCGAAAATCAGAAATTCGATGGGAAGTTCATAGCGGCTCCCGAAATGATGATCGAAATTTTGTCGTACGGCAAGCAGGACATCAGGCGCGACCGCATTTATAAAAGAACGCTTTACGGAGATTACGGAGTAAAAGAATATTGGGTGGTTGACGGAATGTTTAATACTATTGAGGTCTATCGCCTTGAGGAAGGCGGGCATCAATTATTAAAACGGTTTGAGATCAACGAAACTATTGAAACGCCGATTTTACCCGGCTTCTCGTTGCAACTTTCGGACATTTTCAGGTTTTGATATGAGCACAGCAGTAAATAATATTCCAAGCCAGTTCGAATTGGCCGATCAGCCGCTCGATTCGGAAATGACGCTTTCGATGGGGCCGCAGCATCCATCGACGCACGGTGTTCTGCGACTCGATCTGCGGCTCGACGGCGAATTGGTCGTAAAGGCAATTCCCGACATCGGCTATCTCCACACGGGAATGGAGAAGCTCTTCGAATACAAGAAATACCAGCAGGGAATAGTTATTACCGACCGGATGGATTATCTGAATCCGCTTGGAAACAACCTGGTTTATGTAATGGCAGCTGAGAAATTGCTCGGCCTTGAAATTCCCGAGCGGGCGCAGGTCGTCCGCGTTTTGATGTGCGAATTGCAGCGGATCGCGTCGCATATGGTTTGGCTCGGCACGAGCGCTCTCGACCTCGGCGCAATGAGCGTTTTCTTCTTTTGTTTTCGGCAGCGTGAGAAGATATTGAATTTGATCGAGGCGGCATCGGGCGGGCGGATGACGCCGAGCTATTTTCGCATTGGCGGTTTGATGATGGATTTGCCGGCGGGATTCGAACGCCGCGTCAAACAATTTTCCGAAGATTTTCCGGAAGCTTTGAATACTTTCGATACTTTGGCGACCGGAAACACGATCTGGCAGAGCCGCACTCAGGGCGTCGGCATAATCGACCGCGAAGAAGCAATCAATTGGGGATTGACTGGCCCGTGCCTTCGCGGCAGCGGCGTCGAGCTTGATCTACGCAAGCATAATCCTTATTCGGGCTATGAGACTTACGATTTCGACATACCAACCGAACCGGACGGAGACGTCTGGTCGCGATACAAAGTACGCATGCGTGAGCTTTATGAATCGCACAAGATCGTCCGCCAGGCCCTCGAACGCCTCAAACCGGGACCGATCAAAGCCGACGCCCCAAAGGTCGTACTTCCCGACCGCGACGATATGCGAAAGCATATGGATTCGCTCATCCACCACTTCCTGATCGTCGCCGAAGGCTTTAACGTCCCGGAAGGCGAAGTCTATCACGCTATCGAAGCCTCAAAAGGCGAACTCGGCGTCTATATGAAATCGAACGGCGGCCCAAAACCGGATCGCGTTCACTTCCGCGGGCCAAGTTTTGTGAATCTATCCGCGCTTCCGGTAATGAGCGAAGGCGAGATGGTGGCAGATGTCGTTGCGATTATCGGGTCGCTGGATATTGTTTTAGGAGAGATTGACAGGTGATTATGGCCGACGATCAATTAAATTATCGAATCGACGAAATCTTCCGAATTGCTGCCGCATTGCTTGAGAAGAGCAAAACGCATGATGGTCATTTTGAGGCAATCAGTACAAAATTTGGGCAGATGGAAAAGCGTTTCGATTCAATGGATGTTCGTTTCGATTCGATGGACAAGCGTTTCGACCGGCTCGAAAATAAGGTCGAGATTATTTATGGCCAGTTAACCGATGTGGCGTCCAAACTGATTGAGCTTGATATACGCCTTGTCGCGATAGAGTCTAAAATTAATTTAGTAGAGGTAAAAATTACAGGTCTTGAGTCTGAAGTAAAGCAAATTCGCATGGAATTGGACGAATTGAATCAGAGGTTCGAAAGTGAAATGGACTCGCAAAAGCGAATCGACGAACTATCCGTGCGTGTATTTCAAATCGAAGAGAAACTCGCGGCATAGGTAAAGATTAATTTTATGGCAGCAGCAGTCCCGACAAGTTATACGGATAAGATCGTTTATACCGACGAGGTGGCGGAGTTTTCGCCGGGGATCATTGCGGAGATGAATGAACATCTCGCGAAATATCCGCCCGAGCGGAAGCGGTCGGCGTTGATACCGCTTTTGCTGCTTGTCGTTCAGCGTGAGCGCGGGTGGGTCGATAATGCGGGCGTTAATTTCCTGGCACAGTTTCTCGATCTCGAAGTTACGGACGTTTGGGAAACGGCGACGTTTTATTCGATGTTTAATTTGCGTCCCGTCGGGCGGCATCATATTCAGATCTGTAAAACTTTGTCGTGCAAGATCATGGGCGAACCGGAAATAACCGGGCATATCTGCAATAAATTAGGAATCCATCCGGGCGGATCGACGGAGGACGGTAAGTTTACGGTAACGATGGTCGAATGCCTCGGAAGCTGCGGAACGGCACCGATGATGCAGATCGGATTCGATAATTACGAAGATTTGACAATTGAAAAGGTGGACAAGATTTTGGCGTCCTGTAACTAATGAAAGTAGATCGAGCACGGGATTTTCTTAACTATTTATCCGGAGATCTTTGGAAATGCGAAAATCATTGTGTTTGATCATTATTAGCCTTATGTGTTCGACCGTTTTGCTCGCTCAGGAAGCCGGCAATCGTGCGTACGGCACGCAAAAGCGGAGGCCGCAGGCAAGCACCGGTCAGCTCACCGCGAATGCGGACGCTGCTTCGAGGAT
>JANMSP010000186.1:0-8047 GCA_031389475.1 Pyrinomonadaceae bacterium | reverse complement strand
CAGGCAAGGGTGCCTGCGTTCCATCAAGAACGCTCATCGTAGGCAAGGATGCCTGCGTTCCGTTACAGGCCGGCGATGACTTTGCCCAGCACCGACTTCTTCGCGGTTTCGGCGGCCTTTTGGGCACGTTCCTTTGGATTTTCCTTGGCCATGTTTTTTAAATGCAGCAGCGTATCCGTTTTGAGCTTCAATTCAAGCTGCAGATCGTCGGCCGGGTTTTTCTTGTACTCTTCGGCGAGCTTGTCCACAATGGCCTGCTGGCCCGCTATCTTTTCTGTGTAATCCATTGCTGCCTTATCCTTTTAACCGCTAAACCTTGGCCGGAAACCAAAACGAATCGTCGTATTTTTTCGATGCTTCGATCCATGCATCATCGGGAACACGCATGAAGAGCTGCTCGAATCTAAGATCGGCTGGGAAATTTGCGTCTTCCAGTACTTGGCGGATTTCAATCTGCTCGTCAAAACGGGGTGCGATCTCGAACATAACGGCAACGAATGCGGCGATGTCCTCGGCCCCGGTCAGGCCGTGCGATTTTGCCCGGGCTATGCCGATTGTCAGCATCGCATCGAGTTCCTTGTCTTCATAAACGTTTACCCGCTCTTCGTTCGACTTGCGGATAGCAGTACGGACCACATCCGCCAATTCACCTCGGTTAGCGGCGATAAACGCCTGCATCTGTTGTTTTCTTATTACAAGCATCTAAATAATAATCGTATCACTAAAAATTAAGTCTCGAATTCGAGTGGCGGTTAGGGGCATGCGTGTTTCACAGATTTTTTAGTTAGGGTCCTATCATGACTGTCGGAAACCCGACTATAATTTTTCCGCCGTGAATAGTCGTATCGCCAATACGCGCCGCCATCATATTTCCGATCAAAACCGTTGGCGATCCCATCGCGATCGTATCGGGCGGGCCGACGCAGGTACACATATCACCTACCCGCGCGGCGGGTATCATGCCGATCAGAACAGTCGGCTCGCAGGGCGGAAGAATCGGCCCGCCCACATGCGGGACCGGCGGCGTGGCAGGTGATGCCATTGGGCAAACGTGCATATCACCAATTCTCGAGGCTGGCGGCATATTCTATCTCCTGTTACTTAAGCTCTGTTTGTTTCAATTTACCGTTTTCCAATTTGAAACTCAATAGATTTTGACGGTCTTCCGCCTCCGCAAAAAAAGTATCGACCTTTCCGAAAAAAGCTTCGAGTTCTTCGGCCGTGCAGGTCGGTAAATACTTTCGCAGCACGCGCGGGTCATAGTAACGAAACTTCAATCCATTTCCATTTTCGTCATATGCATCCAGAAGTGAACGGAAATGGCGACGCATCTCCAGGATCGAGTAGCGCGAATCAAAGAAAATTCCCCAGAATTTTCCGATCGATTCGCCGAGCACCCAATCTGTAAATCTGTTGTCCGGAGAAAGCAAAACCAAATACGGTGCAGCGTGAACCAGGTCCGGGGTCAGATCGCCTTTCAGAAGGCAAAAGTTTGGAATCTGGGCATCGTAAATACGCTTCGGCAGGTCGGGAACCATGATTCCGTCAAGCACACAGTATAGCCGTGTCCCGCCACTGAAAAGATTTTGCCGCAGTTTCTGATCTTCCATAACTAAAGAAAGCTAATCTAAAATTTATATAAAGGGTATGGCGTCCTCTGCCGCCTGTGCCATCGCCGCGGCCTGTTCGCCTACACCTTCCAGAGCTTCAACGGCTTCTTCAACTGATTTCTTTGCCTCTTTAACCTCTTGGCGGACTTCTTCGACTTTCGCCTCGACGGCCTCTACAGCGGCCTTCGCCGCTTCGGATTTAGCCTTAACTTCGGCGATCTTTTCCTTGACTTCCTGTTTTACTTCCTTTACAACGGCCTTAGCTTCATTTATTTTTTTCTTCGCTTTACCGATCACAGCTTCAGCCTTTGATTTTACTTTATTTACCTTTTCCATTACCGGGGCGATAAGCGGCGAATTCTTTACCTGTTCGACCGCATCCTGCACCATTTCCTTCGCTTCCTCCGCAAGGCTGTGAACAGCGTCTTCGGCGGAATCGATCGCCGCCTGAATATTGGCAGTGGGAACAGGCGGAATTGGAGGAAGTGCAGGCGGCGAGAGCACCGACGCCAGGGTTTGCCGCGTGGCTTGATTAATACTTGGCGCCGCGGGATTTTGAGTTTTTTGACGAACCGTTTCAAGAACCTTTTTTAGAGCCGGCGGAGGCGGAGGCGGCGCTACGGGAGCTTTAATCGTCTTTCCGGCCTCGGCCGTGTCCGCCGCTGTCGGTGCGGTCGGGGTGCCGGGCGAAGCTCCCGAACCTGAACCCGCGGCCCCTCCGCTGTTGATAAGTACTAAAGTACCCTTTATTGTCACGCCCGCCGGCCCGATATCGACAAAATTTCCGCCGACTACCAGCGAAATTTGAACACCGGCCTCCAGAATGACCTTCATTCCGGCCTTGAGATGAATTTCAGTTCCGGCATCCACCGCCTGTTTTCCCGAAATCTTCTCCTGTACATCGCCGCCGACCTTCAATTCGACCGAGCCGCCGACCTTTTCGGTGACATTGCCGACTACCTCGGAGTGCTGATCGCCGCCGACTTTTATAAATTCGTCGGCCACGACTTCCGAATGCTGTTCTTTCCCTATGTAATGGTAAGCACTCTCTTTTATGCGAACATCCAAATTTTTCTCGCCGTGAATGAAAATCTGTTCCTCGCCTTTTTTGTCCTCAAAGCGGATTTCGTTAAAGCCGCCGCCGCCCTGGCTCGAATTTGATTTGATCGTCGATCTGGTTTTGTTCGCCGGCAACTCATACGGCGGCATTGAGTGCGGATTGTAAAGGGTGCCGGATATGATCGGCTGGTCGGGATCGCCGTCCACGAAAACGATCATCACTTCCATCCCGATTCGCGGAATGAACATGGTTCCCCAGTTATTGCCGGCCCACGGCTGCACTACGCGAACCCAGCACGAAGAATCCTCATCGACCTTCCCGTGCCGGTCCCAATTGAACTGCACTTTCACGCGGCCGTATTTATCGACGTGAATTTCTTCGCCTGACGGGCCGACGACGATTGCCGTTTGACTGCCCGGAATAATCGGCTTTTCGACCCGTCGCCTTGGACGATATGGAGCTTGCCCGGCACCGTGCGGGATACACACCATTTTTACGTTATAGCCCGAAGTGGACGCCTCGTTCGAAAAATAATCCGGCGATTGCTCGGCCACGTGCTGGACGGTGGTTATGACATAATCTCCCTCAACGTTGGTATTGTCATAATAGTTCGTCAGCTCGAAACGGTAACCGGCCGTGACTGCGCAGGTATCGGTCTCCGCACGGGCAATCTTATATCCGACATCGATTTCCTGCTGGCGAACCTTCGCCGTTTGCGTCGCCGTCGGAAAAACCTTGTTCAACTCGCCGGCCTGCTCGCCACCGCCGCCGCTTATGCCGTCGAACAGCTTGGCGTAGCCGCCGGGATAATCGTAAAACTTCAGGTTTTGGTTGCCGCCAATGCTAAAGCGACTCGGTTCGTCGGCCTCAAGGTGCTTTTTCGGAAGCTGGAAATTATTGTCCCACACCGTGTACTTGCCGGTCCTCAGATTATTTTCCGAATCCCATTTGGTTACCGATCCGATCCAGTCGTTGTCATATGCGGTCTCGGCCTTCCTAAAGCTTATTTTTGGTTTTGTAGGAAGTTCCGGATGCGACTGCGGCGTATTTCCGACGACTAGCTGGTGATTGTCCTCAGTATGTTCGAAATAATAGAAAATCCCTTCTTCTTCCATTAGCCGCGACGCAAAATCCCAGTCGGTTTCACGGTACTGGACGCAATAATTTCTTTTATCGTTAAGATTGGTAATTTCGTATTTGACCATAAAGCCGTCAAACACCTTTCGCAGAATGTCTCCGACCGACATATTCTGAAATATACGGCTTTGGAAAGACTGTGTAAGAAGCCAATGCTGGGGAACCATCTCGGCGCTGTACATGCTGAAACGCGCATCCTGATGGCCGAGCGTGAACCGGGCACAGATACCGTGAAAAAATCTTTTTCCACCGTCCTTCTGCTCGACGGTGATGCACATCGGCTTACCTACCAAATCAACCGGCTCGATCCACGTCGGCGCGACATTTTCCTCGCCGTCGTCGTGCAAAACGTTCATTTCCAGACTGAAAAGTTGAGAAAGACCTTCGTTATAGCGGAAATTCTGAATTAGCAGATGGTCGTAGGCCAGCGTTGTCGATAACGAAAGTGTTCTGCCTGCTTGAGTAGTAGTAGTTGCCATATCGTTTCCACCGGTCATCCGGGATCTCACTTCATTTAGACGATGCAGTTCCGGATTTTTGCCGGCGTGCCCGGAGTTCCGTATTCAGTCGATGATGATTGAACGCGGAACCCCGAACGCCGCGGCACTACGTTATGTCATAGGCAAACTTTCCGCCTTCGCCGACGGTAACATGAACATTTTTTAAGCCTTCGCCGCTCGCCATTCTCGACAGCACTTCGCCGGACATTTCAGGTAGAAGAGTTCCCGTCAGAATGTTATAAACATTGCGGGCTCCGCTGTCCACATCCGTGCAGCGTTCGGCGACCGTGCTGATAACGGCATCGTCGTACGAGAATTTCGCACCGTGATTATCGGAGATGCGATTCTTGATCTTGCCGAGCTGTAGCCGGATGATAAGCCGCAGGATCTCATCGGTGATCGGATAATACGGCACGGTAACCATGCGGCCCAGCAAAGCCGGTTTGAAAGCCTTAACGAGTTCCGGCTTGACGGCTTCGACGAGTCCGTCCGGGTCGGGTGTCGTGTCCGGATCGGCACAGAGCTTCATGATCGTAGCCGTTCCGACGTTCGACGTGAGGATGATAATGCAGTTCTTAAAATCGATCTCGCGGCCCTCGCCGTCTTCCAAAACACCTTTGTCGAACACCTGGAAGAATAGCTCCATTACGTCCGGGTGGGCTTTTTCGACCTCGTCGAGCAGCACGACCGAATAAGGTTTGCGCCGCACGGCCTCGGTCAAAACGCCGCCTTCACCGTAGCCGACGTATCCCGGAGGCGATCCTTTAAGGCTCGAAACGGTATGAGCTTCCTGGTATTCGCTCATGTTGATCGAGATCAGGTTACGCTCGCCGCCGTAAAGCGATTCCGCGAGGGCGAGGGCCGTTTCGGTCTTACCGACGCCGGATGTTCCGACCAGCAGAAACACGCCGATTGGCCGTTTCGGATCGGTCAGCCCTGCACGCGAAGTGCGAATCCTCTGCGAAATTGCTTCGAGAGCATGATCCTGCCCAAGTACTCGTTCGCCTAGCGTCTGGTGAAGTGTCAAAACGGCATTTATCTCGTCAGCGACCATCTTGCCGATGGGAATTCCGGTCCAGCCGGAAATAACCTCGGCCACCGTCTGGCCGTTAACAACCGGCTGCATTAGGCCGTTTTCACCCTGGATGCCTTTGAGTTCTTCGTTCAAACGTTTGAGTTCGGATTTTAGAAATTCGTTATCGGCCGGTGCTGCGGTTTCGGGTGCGGGAGCGGCTGCCGTCCCTGAAAAATCTCCTTCGGCGGAAGGAGCGAACTCAGTCGCACCTTCAATCGAGGAACCATCCGAAGCAACTGCGACTGCCGCTTCTTCCGGCTGACCGCTGCCTGCTGACTGTTCACCGATCGCTTCCACCGGCAGACTGCCGTTACCGTTGCTCTGAGCTTCCGCCAGTTTTCCGTCGAGTCTCGACAACTCCAGCTTTTGCCGGATGTCACGGATCTGCGTCGTCAGGTCTTTTTCCTTTGTCCACTGTTCGGTGAGCGACGCCAGAATCTCTTCGGTCGCTGTTCGCTTTTTGCTTAAATCTTCGAGACGTTCTTCATGTGCGCCGCCGGTCGCCTGTTCGCGTTCGAGCGAATCGATCTCGGACGTAAGATTCTGAATCCTTCTTGTAGCATCTTCCAAAGCGGCCGGAGTTGCACCTTGCCCGATGGCGACTTTCGCGCATGCCGTATCCAGTACCGAAACCGATTTGTCGGGAAGCTGGCGGCCGGTAATGTAGCGGCTCGATAGCTTGACGCATTCGACGATTGCTTCATCCAAAATGCGGACGTTGTGGTGGTCTTCCATCTTGTCGGCGATCCCGCGCATCATCGCGACGGCTTTTTCTTCGTCGGGTTCCTCGACCTTAACGACCTGAAAGCGTCTCGCAAGTGCGGCATCTTTTTCAAAATACTTTTTGTATTCCGCCCACGTCGTCGCGGCGATAGTGCGAAGTTCGCCGCGTGCGAGTGCCGGTTTCAGGAGGTTCGCCGCGTCGTTTTGTCCGGCTGCTCCGCCCGCTCCGATCATTGTATGGGCTTCGTCGATAAATATTATTATCGGCTGCGGTGAGGCTTTAACTTCTGCAATTACCGATTTTAGGCGATTTTCAAATTCGCCCTTGATTCCCGCTCCGGCCTGTAAAAGTCCAAGATCAAGCGAACGAACGGAAACATTTTTGAGCGGTTCGGGTACATCGCCTTCGGCAATACGCAATGCAAATCCTTCCACGACTGCCGTTTTACCAACGCCGGCTTCACCGGTCAAAATAGGATTATTCTGTCTCCTCCGCGTCAGGATATCGACGATCTGCCTGATCTCAGAATCGCGGCCGAGCACCGGATCGATCTTCCCGGCCCGTGCTTTGGCAGTTAAATCTTCTGTGTATTGATCAAGCGATTTCGTTTTCCCCGGAATTCCTGAAGCGACCGGATCGCCGCCGGAAACACCCGGAGCCTCGCCAAGCGCGACCGCGTCGCGGGCCTCGGCGGAATCGGCGGTAATATCCGCCAGATTAGTCTGCAAAGTCTCCGGTGAAATATGATTGAATTCCTTGGAAATTTCGCGGGCGATGCGGGCATTGCCTTCACTGGCAAGCAACGCGAGGATCAAATGCCCTGAACGTACGCGGGCGGCACCGAAATCTACCGAAGCCAGCAGCCACGCATCCTGTATCCATTTCGGAATGCGGTCGCTGAGGCCGGGCGTGCGCGAATTACCGCTTTTCAGCCGGTCGAGCGCGACACTGACGTCTTTGGTCAGGCGGTCGATATTTACTTCGTTATGGGCACAGATCTTTCGAAGATCCGTGTCGTCCTGTTCGAGCAGCTTAGCGAGAATGTGTTCGATCTCGACATCGTAATTCGTTCGCGAAAGGCACAGCCCCGCGGCTCCTTCGAGAGCGTTTCTGGAAACATCGTTCAATCTGCCGACCAAGGATTTTAAGTTAACGTTCATAATTTTTCTCCGGATTCTAATTGAAAATTTTGTGCCAAGTTCTGAGTTCAAGCTTCAGCTTGTCTTTGACCTAGCGAAGAAGCACGCTGAAGCGTGAACTCAAAACTCTTATCCCGCCAATAACGTCATCGCGTATTCTGCCAACTGTTTCGGGAAATTCTTGTTATCTTTTTTCAGGCGTTCGAGCCCCGCGGCGCCGACCTCTTGCGTATCGTTAAAAGTGCTGAAGACAACCTTCCAGGCGTTGCTGGTTTTTTTGAGAAATACATGTGCCTGGCCGTAAACGAGCGCTCCGCTCGAAGTTTTCTGTTCGACATTCGCGTAAGCCCAGCCGTCCTGCACCCTCATGCCGGAAATGACAAAGGTTTCTTCGCTGATATCCGGATTTTTCCGGAGGTCGTGGTCGCGAATTGCATTAACGATTGCCCTTCTTTCAAGGCTGCCGCTTTTAGGCCCGTACATTTTTTGCTGGGCGAGAGCGGGCAGGCAGCAGGCCATCACAAATATCGCGGACATTAGAATTGTTTTCATATAGTTATTGGCTTTCCATCTGCAGAATAACCTGTTTGTCATCGTATTTACGCGGTGCCGTTTTCAAAAAAGACGTCCATCCGAGCATCGGCCGCCGCTGCGCACGTGTCGTGAGAACCGCTCCCGGAACCTGTTTCGCCTTCAATTCCAGCTGCACATCATAATCGAATTCCGGCCCCGCCATGAAACGAATTATCGAATCGAGGGCTTTATGCGCTGTTCCGTTCGGCAAAAAAGCCTGGAATTGAAT
>JANMSP010000477.1:0-2135 GCA_031389475.1 Pyrinomonadaceae bacterium | reverse complement strand
TCGATATTGATTTCGTGACCCCGGCGATGGAGGCGATCGCAAGCGGTAATTTGCCACTATTAGACCGAGGTGATCTGAAGATTGAAGCTCCCGTGCCGCGTCCTTCAAAGATCATTTGCATCGGCCTGAACTACCGCGATCACGTCGAGGAAAGCGGTGCCGAGATCCCGAAATCACCGCTGATCTTCTCGAAATTCGTCAGCTGCGTTGCCGCCGCCGGTGATCCGATACTTTTGCCGATAGGCAGCGAACAGGTCGATTATGAGGCTGAACTCGCCGTCGTTATCGGAAGACGCGGAAAGAATATCTCTGTCGAGAATGCGATGGATCATGTTTTCGGCTACACGAATTTTAACGATGTGTCGGCCCGTGATATGCAGTTCGCGGACGGCCAGTGGCAACGCGGGAAATCGTGCGACAGCTTCGCCCCGTTCGGCGAATTCGTTGCGACCAAGGACGAGATCGGCGATCCGCACGAGCTTAACATCCAGTTTCGACTGAATGGAAAAACGATGCAGAATTCTAATACTCGCGAACTGATCTTTCGCATTCCCGAACTCATCGAATTTTTGTCGCGTACTATCACGCTCGAGCCGGGCGATATTATCGCTACCGGAACGCCGCCGGGCGTTGGATTCGCCCGGAAGCCTCCGGTGTTTCTGCAGGACGGCGACATTTGCGAGGTCGAGATCGCGGGCCTGGGTGTTTTATCGAATCCGGTAGAAATGCAGAAGCCCGCGCGTTAGCAAGGTCGTATTGGTGCCATTCAATAAAAGTATCGTTTTGCGGCGGAGTTGAATATTTCGCCCTCGCTGACCCGCGGGCTTCAGCATCGAATAATATGTTTGATCTAACTGGAAAGATCGTTCTGGTGACGGGTGGAGCCTCCGGGATCGGTGAGGCGGTCGCCCACGTTCTCGCCGGAGCAGGAGCTTTCGTTTATGTTGCTGACATTGACGAGGAGAAAGGCCGTCTGGTCGCGGGAGCAATCGAAAACAGTGAATTTATAAAGCTGGATGTTGCGGATCGAAACGATTGTATTGCGGCCGCCGCACGTGTTAATTCGCAGAGCGGACGTCTCGATATTCTAATTAATAACGCTGGCATCGGGCATGTCGGAACGATTGTGGAAACTACCTGCGAAGATCTTGACCGGCTTTTTGCCGTCAATGTTCGCGGGATTTTCGATTTAACCAAAGTTTTCATCGAAGGAATGATCGATCGCAAGTACGGCGTGATAATCAACATCGCTTCAATCGGCGGAATTTTGGCGATCCGCGAACGGTTGGCGTACTGCACGACCAAATTCGCGGTTGTCGGATTTACCAAATGCCTGGCGCTCGATCACGCACTGGACGGCATCCGGGCTAATTCCGTCTGCCCCGGCCGTGTTGAAACACCGTTTGTAAAATCCAGACTCGCGGAATATGCCGATCCCGAGAAGGCCTACCGCGAAATGTCTTCAACCCAAGCGGTTGGCCGGATGGGAACACCTGCGGAGATCGCCGCTGCCGTCCTTTATCTTTCCAGCGATGAGGCCGCTTTCATAACCGGAACCGCTCTTGAGATCGACGGCGGATTCGCCGTTGGTAAATAATAGGTTCGAGCGTCATTCGCACGGGCAAACCGTTTTTACTAACTGGTTGTAAACCCTGGAAGTAAGAGGTTAAAGTCGGCGTAAATGATAACATTTGGAAAAATCACTGCGTAATATTGAAATCCTTGACTTTCGGACGAAAGCTACTAAAGTAGGAATACTTGTAAGGAATTGCCGCGAATTTCTATCAAGTTTTCTTTTGATCGCTGCACACATCACCATCCAAGATGATTGCGGACGGATCTAGGTGCCGTCAAAATGGATCAGAAGCTGTAATCGCCTCCTCATCAACAAAAACTAATGGTGTCAAATCCCGCCTTATCGGCGTTTGAGCTGTTTCTCGCCCGGCCCGATCTTAACGCGGACAGCGCTTCGGCCAAGTACGAAGATATTCGTATTCGTATTACCAGGATTCTCATCAATTCCCATACATTTCAATGGGTACGGATCAAATCCCTCGTTGAAAGTGAAAATTATTTTTCGTTATTGTTAATAATTCCCGTCTGCACACGTTTATATTTATGGACGACGATTCAAA
>JANMSP010000116.1:0-2347 GCA_031389475.1 Pyrinomonadaceae bacterium | reverse complement strand
CGCTCGGCGGCCTTCATGACGAGGCCTAAATTCGCGGTCACCGCAGAACCTATGTCGGAGCAATGCCGGGAAGGATTATTCAGGCGATCCAGCAGGCCGAGACGAATAATCCGCTGATAATGCTCGACGAGATCGACAAGGTCGGCGCCGATTTTCGCGGCGACCCGTCGAGCGCTCTCCTAGAGGTGCTCGATCCGGAGCAGAATTCCAGCTTTCGCGACAATTATTTGGGCATTACGTTCGATCTTTCGAATGTTATGTTTATGACGACGGCAAATGTGCTCGATACGATCCAGCCCGCGTTGCGTGACCGCATGGAGATAATTTCGCTGTCGGGATACACCGAGGAAGAAAAATCCGAAATTGCCAGACGACACCTCATTCCCAAGCAGATAGCGGAAAATGGACTTGCGAAGGACGACGTCAAATTCGACCGTAAAGCCGTAACTAAAATAATAAGCGAATACACACAGGAAGCCGGGCTGCGCCAACTGGAACGTGAGATCGGAAAAGTGTCGCGAAAAGTGGCTCGAAAGAAAGCCGAATTGGAAGGGGATTTCAAGCCAGTTAAGGTCGGCCCCGAAAACGTAAAGGAATATCTGCGGTCTCCCAAGATCTTTACCGAAGGAGCGCTTAAGAAAGATCAGATCGGCATCGTCACCGGACTCGCCTGGACAGCCGTTGGCGGCGACATTTTATTTATCGAAGCTTTGAAAACAAAGGGTAAAGGAAAGCTGATGCTGACCGGACAACTCGGTGAGGTGATGCAGGAGTCGGCCCAAGCGGCGTTTTCGTACGCCAAGGCACGTTCGGCTGAACTCGGAATTGACGAATCCGTTCTTGAAAATTTCGACATTCATATCCATTTGCCCGAAGGCGCAATTCCGAAGGACGGGCCGAGTGCAGGCATCACGATGGCCGTCGCACTCGTATCGGTTTTGGCCCAGCGGCCTGTCCGCAAAGACGTGGCGATGACCGGCGAAATCACATTAAGAGGCAACGTCCTGCCGGTCGGCGGAGTCAAAGAGAAACTTCTCGCGGCACGCCGTGCGAAGATTAAAACGGTCATTCTTCCGGCCCCGAACCGCCGCGACCTGGAAGATATGCCTAAGGAAGTTTTAGAGGATTTGAACTTTATATTCGTGGAGAACGTTTTGGAAGTGTTTGAGAATGCTTTGCTCGAGCCGAAGGCGTCAGCAAAAGCGGCAAGAAAAAGTTAATTTTTCGGCGATTTCCTGGGACGGCTTACCAATACGGAGGGTGACTTACTATTGACCGAAACGTATGTATCAGGTACTATAACAAATGTTGCACTCCGTTTTGGTACAACAGATAGATATCGGAAATTCGTTTGGGACAGTGGGACACGGGACAGTGGGACACGGGACAGGTAAATGCCAAAAAATTGACCGTAATTCTACTCTATGTTATATTTGAAAGGATTTGCTCTAGTTTGTTCGACAGTTGGGAACTTTGTCACATTTTGAACGTTAGAAATTCTGATACAAATTAAGTTAAAGACTGTTCTTGATTCGCCCTAACCCTGAGGAAATTCCGCAAAGGAGTATAGACGAAGTTGATGTATAAAAATATTTATAAAGCATTAAGTTTTTCAGCATTCATAATACTAAGTTTTAACGCGATTTCATTTGGCCAGACGCCGGAAGTTATAAGTGCTCAGGCACAGGTTAATAAGGTACTTGACGATTCGGGCAAATCCTTTAAGGAAGGAATGATCGCTCTCAAAGAAAACCGCCGTTCGGATTCGGGCGAGAGTTTTGACAAGTCCGTGGAAGTCTTTTTGTATTCGACCCTGAATATTCAGAAAGACCCGAAACTTCAAGGCTGCTACAACCAGCTTATCGACACTGTTTACAAGATCGAATTTCCGTCCCTTCAAGACGCTCCGCAAATCAAAACTCTTTCCGCAACTTGTGGCTGGAAATGGAACGACGCCGATTTTCAATTGGCCGATGCTGTAGCGCAGATCATCAAGCCAGTCGCGAATAAACCGGTTAGCAAGGATGTCGCTGTAATTGCGGCTATTCCCGGAGCAAATCTTTCCAATGGTTCAATGATCGGATTTAACGAGCAAGGTTTCGAACCTTCGCCGCTCGACGAACTTTCCAAGCTCGAACTTACAACCGACGAACTCCAGGTCGATTCCAATCCTGTTGCTCAAGCTCAATATCAATACATTCAATACGCAGTCGCGAATAAGTCATTAGGGTTTTCGTTTCAGGTTCACCCGATGATTCAGCAGTATATTAACTACTATCGCGGACGCGGAAAGGGAACGATGGAAGTCGGCCTTTACCGTTCCGGTATGTTTATGCGGATGGCTCGT
>JANMSP010000069.1:0-9799 GCA_031389475.1 Pyrinomonadaceae bacterium | reverse complement strand
GCCCTCCCTAACGGTCAGGCTTCTGCCTATGAAACTTCCGTTCGTTGGCTACCTTTCTTGAACAGTAAAAACTCTTTGATAAATTCGTCGATCTCACCATCGAGTACGGCATCGACATCGGTTTGTTCAAATTTCGTCCGTGTATCTTTTACGAGCCGGTAAGGATGCAGAACGTAATTGCGGATCTGCGATCCGAACGAAATATCCTGCTTTGTCGCTTCCAGTACCGCAGCGTCGCCGCGGCGTTTTTCGAGTTCAAGTTCGTACAATTTTGACCGCAAAACCGTCATCGCCACCGCCCTGTTTTGAAGCTGTGAACGCTGATTCTGACAGGTCACAACGGTGTTCGTGGGAATATGCGTTATCCTAACCGCACTGTCCGTTACATTCACATGCTGGCCGCCCGCACCGGATGAACGGTAGGTGTCGATCCGTAAATCCTTGTCCTCGATATTGACCTCGATATTCTCATCGATTTCGGGCGATACAAACATTGACGCAAACGACGTCTCGCGGCTTCCGCCCGAGTTGAACGGCGATATTCGTACGAGTCGATGCACCCCAGCTTCTGTCGATAACAAGCCATAAGCATATTCGCCTTCGACTCGGAATGTTGCTGATTTCAAACCAGCCTCGCTGCCGCTTTGTTCGTCCAGCACATCGACCTTAAAACCCTTCCGCTCGGCCCACCGCAAATACATCCGCAGCAGCATCTGAGCGAAATCCTGTGCGTCCGTGCCGCCCGCACCGGCCTGAATGGAGCAGATCGCGTTATTTGCATCCGTCTCACCGGAAAGCAGGCTCTGCGTCTGTGCGGCGTCGACTTCTTTGTCTAATCGGACGATCAGCTTTTGCAGTTCCACTGCCGAATCCGCGTCGCTTTGCGCGAAATCAAACAGAATTTCTGCGTCAGAAACACCCGATTCAAAACCTTCCTGCTGCTGCAAAGCCTTCTCGATCCGGCTGCGTTTCTGGACTACCTTCTGAGCATTCTCCTGATCGTCCCAAAATCCCGGCTCGGAGATCACCTTCTCGGATTCGTCAAGTTCCGCACGTTTCGCAGGCGCGTCAAAGAAACCTCCCAAGTTGGGTAACTTTATCTTTGATTTCTTCGAATTTTGTTTGTAGGTCTGTTAATTCCATATTCTTGTCAGTAACACCCAAGGCATTGCAGCGGAGTTATTGAACTCTTTTCGTGTTGTTTTGTGTATTTTCGTGGTTCCAGTTCCTATGCTTAAAACACTGGAACCACGAATCAACACGAAAAAACACGAAATAAAAAAATCACTAATTTTGGATACCCGGTTACAAAGCGCCGGTATAACGGTTGATTCACATATATATCTTTTCGCTTTCACCGATGCGGCCCGATGTGAAATCTCATTCCGGTCACTGCTCCATCAATATACGTCGCTGGCCTGAAAATGTAATAGACCACGGTCGACGGAAAGATCACGTATGTATTGTTGTCCCGCTCCCATACTTCCGAATGTGTCTTTCTGACCCAGCCGTAGCCGACTGCGTATAGCAGAATAAACACGATAAAAACGGCCGCTAGTTTCTTTCTCATTTAGGATTTTCCGCTTCGCTTGCAGCCCGATTATGCTTTCGTCGATGTCTCCTGTCCGATCCACAACCGATTGCCGTCCGGGTCGTCGATCCGAAACTCGGTCAGGCCGTAAAAAGTAGTTTCCAGATCAGGAATTTCCAGCCTGTTCGCCCTCACTTTCCGGTGATATTCCTCGATATTCTCGGGATAAAGATAAATAATACCCTGCCGAGGAGCCTCCGGATGAGCGTTGATAGATTGATCGACCATCAATCGGCAGTCATCAAAAACAAGCATCGCCCAACGCCACTCATCATTCCTATTCTCTATAGAAAATCCCAGCTTCTGATAGAATTCAATGCTGGCGCCAATACTCTTGACAGGCAGCATCGGTATTAGGCGATTCATTTTCATTGAACAACTCTCCAGGTTACAGGTTCGTCTTTAAAGGCGACGATCTTCTTCTAGTCACGATTCCGAATATCAATAGCCCAATTGTTGCTACCGAACACAACCAGGCAAACCAATCGCCATATCTTACATAAAAAGTCTGCTTTTTGTCCGAGTTAGAAACCGTCCAGATACGCGTATCTTCCGTATAGCTCGCCGCCGGATCGATCACCTGTCCGCGTTCGTTGATGTAGGCGGTTATTCCGACATTCGTTACGCGTAAGACCGGCCGATTTGTTTCGACCGCACGGAACACCGCATTTGCAAGATGCTGCCGCAAAATCGGTGTCGGGCCGAGATAGCCGTCGTTCGTCATTTCGATCAGCACGTCAGCTCCGTTTTGAACATATTCACGCGAAAGCTGCCCGAAATGCGATTCGAAGCAGATCATTATCCCGGCCTTCGTATCGCCGAGAGGAACGAGGTCGTATTCGCTCCCGTATGAGAAACTTCCCACAAAAGCCGGAACGATACTTTGCAGCGGAGCGGGCACGGATTCACCGAACGGCACGAGGTAAATCTTATCATACTGCGCGATCTCCGTTCCCTGCGGACCAACCAATACGGCGGAGTTAAAGTATTTATTATTCACCGCATCCGGCTCGGCCGAATTGAAAAGAACATTGACATCGTGCTTCGCAGCGAATGCGTGCACGAAACGCTGAAACTCCTCGTCCTCTTCATAAGCGAAATTCATCGGCGATTCGGGGAAGATGACGGTTATCGGTTGCCGGTTTTCAGTCGGCAGTTTGCTAAGAGCGGATTCGGCAAGTTCAATGTGTTTTTGACGGAGCGACTTCCACTTTTCATTGGTCAGCCCAGCCATCGGGACATTGGGCTGGACCGCGATCACGCGACTGACATCCGGAGTGCGAACCGAATAGCCCGGCACCAACCAAGTCAAGAAAACATAGAATACAATCACGCCAACCACTATGAGCGTACCGCGCACCTCATCCGGGTTATCGTCGATGAGAGCGAACATCGGGCGCTCATTGGGTTCGACCGAGGTTTGACCGAGCCCTTCTTCCTCGCCCTGATTTCCTCGGAACGATTCTATCGTTGCGATGCTTACGGCAACAATAATAGCAATCAAGTTCCTTGCAACAAGGTTGTAGAAAACTACAGCAAAAGAGACCGAAAGCACTCCACCGATGGCGGCGTGCTCTGCTGTAGACAAATTCGAGAATTGCGAATATCCAACTGCATTCCAATTGTTCCCCGTAAGCCAATACCTTAAAAATTCCGTGAATACCCATATGACGGGTGCAGCGAGGATCGCAACGTCGCCAAAACGATTCAAAAGGACGGACAACACAACCGCAAAGATTGCGGGAAAGACCCCGACGGTAGCTGCCACGCCGAACATCAGGAAGTAAGCCAAGGCCGCTGGAAAGCCCGCGTATGTAATTGGCGCAAATGTCAGCCACCAGCAAGTTCCGAAAAAGAAAATTGTTCCGAACACCCAACCGACTATAAATGATCTCAGCGACGATTCTTTTTCACGCTCAATCGCCAAAAGCAGCGGAACCAACGCAAACCACGCCAGAAACCAGAATTCAAAATCCGGAAACGCTAGAATCAGCAGGATCGCCGACAGTACCGCGAGTGCGGCACTCTTCCAATCCGGCAGAAACCGCGTGATTTTCGGAAACTTCATTGGGTCAGTTTAGCAGAAATGAATGCCGTTCATCACTTTGGTTCAATTTCTTCCAATCTGAACGGTCACGATTTCGGATGAGCAAAAATTTGTCACGCGGAATATGACGGATTTTGTCATTTCAGCGCCTTCCGGTTGGGCTGTCAGTCATATTGACCTTCGCGGATTTTGGCGTGCCGCTAAACCAATTCAATTTGAACGAAATACAATAGTCTGCACGGAAAGCCCAATATTACTGAGGTTTAAAAGTGATAGAGCCCGGTCGGTTTCGACCAGGCTCAAATAGGAAGGACAACTGAAGGAACGCTCGGAAGGTGATCAAGCACAGTGGCAAACCGCGCTCGGCGAAGTGGTGGCGGCGGGTCTTAATTTAACTTCAATCAAGCTAGCCACTGATCCCTAATGCATGTAGCGTGCCAAAGCTGTCGGGGGAGTCGAGAGTGCGGAGTCGAGAGTCGAGAGTTGGAGATAAGCTATAGTATTTACAGTTGTTTAGCTAAGCTGAAGTCGTGCCGAAAAGTCCTGCTCTCGACTCTTGACTCTCGACTCTCGACTTCCCGAGTTACACTATTTGGAACATCGCTCCGCCTGACGCTGTAAAGCCAGGGCGTCCTGGTTATTCGGATTGATCTCCATGGCGGAAGCGGCGTAGTTTTTCACCAGCAGGCATTCGCCTCTTTCGAGATATATCTTACCGAGGGAGATGTGAGCATCGATTTGGCGATTGTCCCAGAATATAGCCGTTTTGAACGAACTTATCGCTTGGTCCCGGTCGGTTCGGCGGAGGTGGATCTGGCCGAGAATCAGGTAGCTCTCGGCACTCATCGGCTCACTGGCGAGGACGCGGCGCAGGGTCATCATGGCTTCATCGTCGTTGGCGTTCTTAAATTGCGTCCGGGCCAAAGCAAGCAGTCCATCGGTCTCACTGACCGGTGCAGGAGCCGATGCCGACGCCTTCCTGCTCAGCACCACACTGACAAAATCCTTCCGCTGCGGCTGCTCAACCCGCAGCTTCACATCACCTATAGTCTTCGACTTCAACCATTCCTTTTCCAGATTTGCGTAGCGGTTATTAGCTGTCAGGTATTTTCTGGCCTCCGAATCGGTAGTGGACGCAGCCGGATCTTTTAAGGCGTCGAGTGTTTTCGCCAGCAGATAGTGAGATTCGCCGTCTGCCGGATTGCCCGCGATGATCGGTCTGATCTGTTTCGCCGCTTCGGGATAATCTCCGTGGAAGAATGACGCTATTCCGTAATTAAATCTCACGTTCGCGTCATCCGGCGCCGATTCAGCGGCTTTTTTCAGAAGCCCAAGGCCTTCGTTCAGCAGTGCCGCCGATTTCGTTTCATTTTTCTTCTCCACGCGGGATGCCTGAACCGCTATCGCTCCTAATGTGTTGTAAACACTAGTTAATTTGAGATCTTCCGCAAGCGGCCGCAGGACCGACAATGCCTGTTCATAGTTGGAACGCTCCCACTGAATTAGCCCAATGTAGAATGAAGATTCAGCAAAGCTTTCGTCGTTGCAATGCGATATTTTGTTTTCGCCCTTCGCCTTGTCCTTGCACTGCTGGTTCGAACTCACTACACGCTCGAATGACTCAATAGCTTCGGGATATTTTCGCTGGCCGAGATAAAGATGCCCTAGTTCAAGCGCGGCGTCGGCAAATGTTCCATCCGGCGTAACTTCGTTATAAAGCCGCATTGCATTCTTGAAATAATTTTCTCTCGCGTCGAGTGCCGGTGTGAGCAATCCCTTGATATATGCTTCAAACGCACGTCCGGGCACTTTATTAGCGGCGATGACCATATCGTTTTGCGAATAGGCCAAAGTATTCTTATCTCGTTGATAGAGAATTTGAAACGCGATCTGGCCCTGCATCGTCTGCAGATTGCCGAGGGCGTCATTCAAATTAATATCGCGGGTGATTCGCCTACCGTCGGGCAATTCTTCGTTCAAAAAACGGCCTTCGTTGACGCGGATTATTTTCGCCGTAACATTCAGCGTGGCGGCAGTGTCGCCCTGCGCAGGCACAATGTTGTATTTTCCGGCGATCAGCAGCGAGGCGTTGCTTTCACGCGCGAGTCTCAGCGACGTGGCAAGGCTCGGCAGATTTGTCAAAGGAATTCGCAGACGCTGCTGGATGATTTTACGCTGGCTGTTGGAAACGACATTCAACCCCGGCAGCCTCAAAAGGTCGGACAGCGACAGCGCAAAACTCTCACCTACCCAGTTAAACTCAGGCTTGTCTGACGTATTTTCAAACGGCAGCACCATCACCGTATCCGCATTATTCTGCGCCAGTGTGTGAGGTGAAACAAAACAAAACGACAGCAAGGCGAGTACGAATAAAAAGTTTTTCAGCATTGTTTCCCTATAAAATAAAAAATTCGCTTGGTGTGCAAGCGAATTAACCTAATCGGTTTGATGCGAAAACTGTAAATGAAGTTGGTAACCGGTACGGGATTTGAACCCGTGTTGCCGCCGTGAAAGGGCGGTGTCCTAACCCCTAGACGAACCGGTCGGAAACCAAAACGAACAGTTAGATTATCGTACGCCCGTTTTTGTTGTCAAACGGCCACGCTCATTTGTATCTGTTCCAATGTTTATCTATCATTCCAACAACAGGAAAGAAACACAATGAAACGAGTATTTTTGATCGACTCGATGTCGCACATCTTCAGGGCCTTTTTCGCCCCGATGGGAATGAAGCAAGAGCCGCTTCGCAACAGTAAGGGCCAAGTAACGCAAGCCGTTTTCGTCTTTACGAATATGTTGCGCAAGCTATTGAACGACGAAAAGCCCGACTACGTCGCCGCCGTTTTCGATACCGCCGCACCGACTTTTCGCCACGATTCGTTTGCGGCCTATAAAGCCAACCGTGCCGCGATGCCCGACGATCTTTCCGCTCAGATTCCCTACATAATCCGCGTCTGCGAAGCTTTCTGTATTCCCATTTTAAAAATGGACGGCTTCGAAGCCGACGATGTTATCGGTACACTCGCAAAACAGGTCGCGGCTAAAGGAATGCAGGCGGTAATCGTCTCGAATGACAAAGACCTTTGCCAACTCGTCCAGGACCCGAATATTATCGCGATGCGGCAAAATTCACAGAATGTTAAACGAAAGGTCGCCGTTCCGCCAATCGAGTGGTGCGATGAAGCGTGGGTTGAAAACAAATTCGGTGTGCCGCCGTCAAAAGTGGTCGATCTTCTCGGCTTGATGGGCGATGCAATCGACAACATTCCGGGAGCTCCCGGAATCGGCGAAAAAGGAGCGTTGAAGCTGATTCTGGAACACGGTTCAGCGCTTGGCGCAATGGAGAATGCAGAAAAGATCACGCACAAAACTTATCGTGAAAGCCTGCAAAATAATCAGGACATCATCCGTCAGTCGCTCGAACTCGCGACTATCCACACATCGGTCGATATCACGCTTGATCTTGACGATCTAAAACATTGCGAACCCGACCGCGAAGCCGCTTACGCTCTTTTCCGCGAGCTTGAATTTAACACGCTGACTCGTGAATTCGCTGATTCCGCACCGCTTTTCGATACCCGCGGGGGCGGCAAAGCGGCCGAGCAGAGATACAGCGTGATTCATAATCGCGAAGATCTGGACACGCTGGTCCGCCAGCTATGGGAAACGGAGCACTGGAGCATCGAAGTCGATGATTCCAACGCCAACGATAAATCAAGCTGCTATTACAAGGAAGAACCGCTCGGAATTGCGATAGCAAATGCGGTCGGCTCCTCGCACTACATTGATCTCCAAAATTTCGAAGGCGGAAAGGAAGCCGCGATTGGGCCACTCCGCGATATTCTGTCGAACGGCTTCCTCGAAAAGACCGCCCATGATAACAAACGCGATTTCGGCGTGCTCAGCACGATCAATATCGAACCCGAAGCTGTTACCGACGACACGATGATCGCGGCATACCTGATCGATTCGACGCGTTCGACTTATAATTTACCGTATCTCGCGCAAACGAACCTCGATATCGACATTGCATCCGAAATCCCTGAAGGCTTTACCGAATCTGCCTTCCGCACCTGCGAACGTGCCGATTTTGCCTTTCAGCTTGCCCCGATACTAAGTAAAAAGATCGATGAAGACGGACTCACCAAAGTATACCGCGAGATCGAACTGCCGCTGATCCCGATTCTCGCCGACATCGAAAACGTCGGTATGAAGGTCGATTCAGACGGCCTCAACGCCTTTTCCGCGTTCATCTCAACCGAGCTCGATACGCTAAAAGAAAAAATATTCACGATTGCCGGCCACGAATTCAACATCGGTTCCCCGAAACAGGTGGGTGAGATATTTGAAGAATTAAATATCTCGACCGGACGGAAAACGGCGACCGGACAGGTTTCGACCAGCCGCGATGTTCTCGATGAACTTGCTTTAACCTACGAGATCGCCCAGCACATTATCGACTATCGCGAGCTGGACAAACTTAAAGCGACCTATGCCGATGCACTGCCAAAAATGGTTGGCCCCGACGGCCGCATCCACGGCTGTCTCAACCAAACTGTCGCCGCTACGGGCAGATTGAGTTCTACCGAACCGAACCTACAAAACATCCCGAACCGCACCGAGCTCGGCCAGCGAATCCGCCGTGCGTTCATCCCGGAAGAAGGCTTTAAGCTCATCTCAGCAGATTATTCTCAGCTCGAGCTTCGCATTCTCGCCCACATTACTCGCGATGCCGTTATGCTCGAAGCCTTTCAAAATAACGAAGACATTCACGCCAAAACCGCACGGCTGGTCTTCGGAGCAAAGACTGACAAAGAGCTAAAGGAAAAACGCCGTGTCGCGAAGATCGTCAATTTTGGCATCGCCTATGCGGTCGAGGCGTTCGGCCTGTCGCAGCGTGTCGGGCTGACGCGGGCGGAATCTAAAAAGGTCATCGAAGATTATTTCGCGACCTATACAGGCATCCGCAAATACATGGACGAAACGCCGATTCTTGCCCGCGAACAGGGCTATATCGCTTCCCTTTTCGGCCGCCGCCGTTACTTCCCGTCGATCAACGACCGCAATTTCAACGTCCGCTCCCGCGCCGAACGCGAGGCGATCAACATGCCGATCCAGGGAACCGCCAGCGACATCGTCAAGATCGCGATGATAAATGTCTTCAACGCCTTGAAAAAAGAAGGCTTTGCAACCCGCATGATAATGCAGGTCCACGACGAACTGCTCTTCGAAGCTCCAGAATCCGAAGTAAAAGCTGTTAGCGTCCTGATAAAACGCGAAATGGAATCCGCCGCCAAACTCGATGTTCCGCTAACCGTTGAAATCGGAGTCGGCGACAACTGGATGGACGCTAAATAGTTGAAAAATGTAGATTGCTGTAGGGTTGAATACAATCCAAATCGCGTTCTTTGCGTAGGGTTAGTGCTTGGACTTTGAGCCTGAAGGCCTCTGAGGTGTTTGCGGATGGAATGGAACTTCGAGAGTATAGAAACACCTGAATTGATTCGCGTGCTATGCAGTGGAATCTTCACTAGCGCCGACTTCGCCGCAGTGTTCGATGAGCTGCTCCTGCTTCCGAGCTGGCATCTTCGAATCCCCTTATTATTCGACTACCGAGAGGTCGAAGTTACCGGAACTTCGCCGATGGAGTTGATGGCAGCCTCTAACAATTTTATAGGCCATAACGCCAATCTGGCATATACCAGGATATCAATACTTTTCGGCTCTCAGGAATCCTACGAAACCGGGCTCCGGTTCGCCGCGATTACGAGGCAAGGTACAGAAGCTTTCGTCAAAATGTTCTGCGAAGAAGAACAAGCTATTAACTGGGTGGTCCCGCAGTCGCAGCGCCCAATCGATTATGCCAGCGGCCCTTCTCGGCTAAATCGACCGCACGCGATCTTTGGAAAGTAATTCTTCCAACTTTCTCGCCGCCGAAATAATTTTCGAAAGATTTGAATTTTCCCGTGTTAGCGGTTCATAATGTAACGGAAATGGTCGATAGAACATTCAAACAGCGAGTAGGTAAAAGCATTGACGAGGAGCTTCGAGCGGCGGAAAGTCTCGTTAGAGCAGACGATCTCGCTGGAGCATTTCATCATCTCGAACGGGCGCATGTACTAGGTCAAAGCATAACTTTCCAACATACGCGTATTCATTGG
>JANMSP010000004.1:0-4836 GCA_031389475.1 Pyrinomonadaceae bacterium | reverse complement strand
GATCCGGCAGCTTTTTACGGGCATTACATTTCCATTTGGTCGCGGCAGACGAACGGTGAATATCGTGCAGTTTTGGACACTGGTATCAATCACGAAAAGCCAGGCTCGACGATAACGGATTGGAGATCGCCTGCTGATAGTGGAAAAGAAAAGAACCTGAAAAGAATTTCGGCCGCCGATTCATCGGTCGGATTTTATCAAACCGCCGAACAGCAAGGTTCGGACAAAGCATACAAGGAATATCTCGCCGACGATGTTTATCTATTGCGGGAAGGCAAACAGCCTTTCGTCGGCAAAAAAGCGGCGCTTGCATTTCTCAAACAGAGCAAATCGAACATAAAATTTGCACGGCGAAAATCGTTTATCGAGGCCGCCGATTTAGCCCATGTTTTTAATATTTACACGATCACCGATAAAGCCGGAAAAGAGATCGAGCGGGGAAATTTCGTTCAGGTTTGGAAACTACGCGGCCACAAATGGCAGATAGTAGCAGATGTTTTTGTGCCGATTCCTAGTTCGTAAGGTTAAAATCTAAATCCTTTGCCCGCGAAAGACGCGAAAAGACGCGAAATAAGAGATTGTATTTTTCCTTTTTCGCGAACTTTCGCGTATTTCGCGGGCAAATTCTTAAAAAACCGTGAAAACACATTTTGAAAATGTCGTCGCACTTCTAAGACTGGAAGCATCGGCGATTGAACGTGCCGCAACTTGCTTAGACGAGAAAAGCATTGAGCATGCTATTGCTCTAATTGCTGCTTGCGAAGGCAAATTGGTCGTGATGGGCATTGGCAAATCCGGGGTGATTGCCCAGAAGATCGCGCAGACCTTTACCAGCACCGGGACGGTTTCGATGTTCCTTCATCCGTCGGACGCGCTGCACGGAAGCCTCGGCGTTATAACTCCCGGCGACGTTATTATCGCCCTCAGCAATTCCGGCGAGACTGACGAAATTCTTGCGCTGCTTCCCGCCCTTAGACAACGCGGAGTTTCGATAATCGCGATTGTCGGAAACACGGATTCCACCCTCGCTCGCCAATCCGACGTCGTGCTCGATGCCTCGGTCGATAAAGAGGCGTGTCCGCTGAATCTTGCGCCTACCACCTCGACCACTGTTGCTCTGGCAATAGGTGATGCTCTCGCAATGACCTTAATGGAATCACGCGGGCTTACCGCCGAGCAATTTGCCATTAATCATCCTGCCGGAAGATTGGGGAAACGCCTGACGCTAAAGGTCGAGCATCTGATGCACGACAGCCCGAATGTCTCGCCAAACGACGGCTGGCTGGAAGTCGTAAAAGCGATTTCTAAATATTCGCTCGGAGCGGTAAACGTCGTCGATGAAAATTCGCGGCTTCTAGGAATTGTGACCGACGGCGACCTCCGCCGGACTATCGAACGAAACGGCGACGACAATCTCAACGGACTCACTGCCCAGCATATGATGACCGCAAATCCAACGACCGCCACTGCCGACACGCTCGCTTTCGATGCACTTCAATTGATGGAAAACCGGGCATCGCAGATTTCGGTACTTCCGGTCGTCGATGATAACGGCATTTGTACCGGACTGTTGAGACTGCACGATATTGTGAGGAGTGGATTATGATTCAAAGACCGAACCGGACGGCATCATCGCGGCCGTGATCGGCGATGTTATGTTTTTTACGTTTCACTTCTCGCAGGTATGTTAATAGGCAACTTCGCGGAAGAATTAAACCGTCGAATAATCCTTCGGCTCGATGCGTTTTTTACCATGTTAGAAAGGATTGGCATCGGCAGGCATTTAAGCGGTAGTTTTTTAGGACATAAAATGATGAGATTTAGAGAACTCGGATATTCAGTTATTTTTGCTATCGTTTTCGTATCCTCCGCATACTCGCAAAAAGCCGAGATCACAATTAGCCTGAACGAACAGTTTTTCGATTCACTTCTAGACGGAATTTATCAACATGCCGCGCCGCCGGAGTTTCCGTTGGCTTCGGGGAGTCCAAAGTCCAATATCCAACGACTAAAGCCCGCTGCGTTTAGTTTTGACAGTGTCTCAGCTCCTTGCAGCGAGTCGATTAGGCTATTGCGGGAGACCAACTCCCTGCGTACCGCCGTCCGCTTTCGTGAGGGCAAGATATATGCTCCGCTGGCTTTTTCGGGCAGCTACAATCCGCCGTTTATTGGCTGCGTGGAATTTTCGGGTTATGCGGAAACTAATATAGAGCTTGAATTCGATCAAAACGGCCAGCGGTTGATCGCGCGGGCAAAGGTTTTGAATGTATCGATGAATGGAGCCGGGGGCGTTGGCGGAAATTTGATTGCTAGGATGGTTCAAAGCTCAATCGACAAAAAGGTCAATCCGATCGAGATCATCCGAATGGACAAAATTTCGTTCGTCATCCCGATCCAGAACGCCGGCAATTTGCGGATGAAGGCCGTCGGTATCAAGCACGAAATTGTGCAAGGCCAATTGCAGATTCACATCGCGTATGAATTCGTTAAAGCATGAGTCGGGCTCGATCATCGGTGCGATCATCGATATAGCCCGATACCAATTGTGACTTCTATTAGAATTTAGCCCGCCGGATGTGCTTCCGGCGGGCTTTTTTGATTATGAATGTTTGACGACAACTAATAATCAGTATTAGGAGCTGCGGGAATTGAACTTTTTGTGACCGCACTCAACGGCACTGTTGCCTCACCCTTCATCCAGAAATCTGCTGCACCCGACGTCTGAAGTTCGACGAGAGCCGCGTGAACACAGTTTGTTTCCCGAGGAGAATCTCCTGGATGCAATACATAAAGACCCGGATAAACCGGATGCCATTCGTAACGGTCCTGAAACCAGGCCGTTACCGTTTGAGCATCAAAATCAACTTCGAAATCCAGTATGTCCACGGCTCCGAATGAGAAACGAAGATCCTGGTTGGTGTACATTCCCTGTTCTATCTTAAAACTCCCGAGGAATTTTCCGGTGGTTATCGGCGGCATGCGTTTCATAATTTCCCACTGCACGCCGGTGTCCGTTTCCAGCATCAATTTTACATTGGCGTCCTCATTAAAATCCACGCCTTTACCTGTACTCAGATACCAGTTCAAATGCTTTAATGCTATCGGCTTACCGCGAAATTCCACCATTATGGCAGTATTAACCAGCTGTAGCGGCTGCATCATCTTGCATGCCGCGATCAGCGCCATTGAGGCGCCGGGACTGTTCGGATTGCTCTGAATATCAGACCATTTCTTGCTAGGTGTGTGTTTGTGATCTACTCCGGGGTGATATGCGACCATATTCGATCCTCCAAAACCTGATCATTTATCAGTTGTTTTTCAGTTGACGAAGGGAATAATATTTTTTGCGGATTCGGCCTCGACTAAAAAAATGTAGCGGACGTGCAAGTCACGCCATTGTTTACTATTCTTAAAGTAATGAATTCACCTTTAGTTGCAATCATCGGCCGTCCGAATGTCGGAAAATCGACGTTGTTCAATCGCCTTACCGGATCGCGCAAATCAATCGTCGGCGATGAGCCGGGCATCACGCGTGACCGTATTTACGCGGATGTCGAATGGAAATCGCGGACTTTTGAATTGGTCGATACCGGCGGCATCGTGCCTGATGACGAAGCGATCATTCCCGCAAATATCTTTAAACAAGCCGGTTTCGCTATTGCAAAAGCGCAGGCGATCATTTGGGTAGTTGATGCCCGTGCGGGTATCACGCCACTCGATGAGGAGATCTCGGTTTTCTTGCGCAACATCGGAAAGCCCGTTTTCATTGCCGCGAACAAATGCGAGACCAGAAAGGTTGAAGAAGAAGCGGCCGAATTCTATAAATTCGGATTCGACATTACACCGCTTTCCGCCGAGCACGGCACATCCATCGGCGACCTGCTCGATCAGGTTTACGATGCCCTGGAATTCGAGGAAGAAATCGAGGAAGAGCCGTCGCATGAAATTCGGCTGGCAATAATCGGACGCCCAAATGTCGGCAAATCGTCTTTGTTGAACAGCATTTTGGGCGAAGAAAGAGTTATCGTTTCTCCGATCGCCGGAACGACCCGCGACGCCATCGATACAGAACTGGAAGTTGACGGCCAAAAATTCGTGCTGGTCGATACCGCCGGTATCCGTCGCAAAGGCAAAACTATTGAGATGGCCGAGAAAATGTCGGTGATAATGGCGCGCAAAGCGTTGGAACGGGCAGATGTAGCGATACTCATTATTGATGCGGTCGAAGGCGTGGCGAATCTCGATGCAAATATTGCCGGTTACGCCGTCGATTCGGGTTGCTCGATAATTATTGCAGTCAATAAATGGGACGCGGTCGAGGAAAAAGAAACGAATACGATCTACGAATTCGAGCGCGAGCTTCGCCGCCACATGAAATTTCTCGATTGGGCGCCGATGATCGCGATTTCGGCATTGACCGGCCAGCGCGTCACAAAGATTCTTCCTCTTGTCGTCAAAGCAAATGAAGCCCGGAATTTGAGGGTTCCAACCGCGCGGCTGAATAAATTTTTCGAAGAAAGCATCGTCCAGCCCCGAGGCGGCAGTGCTCCCTCAACAGTAAAAGGTGGAATCTCGCGGTTAAAGATACAATACATCACCCAAGGAGGCCTGCGACCGCCGCTTTTTGTGCTGTTTACATCGGGCGGAAACAAGGCCGGATTGCATTTCTCGTACACGCGTTACATTGAAAACCAATTACGCGCAGCATTCGAGTTTTTTGCAACTCCCCTTCGGCTTAAAGAAAAGCATAAGGTGAGAAAGGGTCCAAAACGGTAATTGTGTGTTGTATCGCGTAGCAATTGCCTGAATTTAGCCGTGGGTTTAAACCCACGGAGG
>JANMSP010000545.1:0-9029 GCA_031389475.1 Pyrinomonadaceae bacterium | reverse complement strand
GACCGATGTCCGGATGAACGGGCACGCCATCGAATGCCGAGTTTACGCGGAAGATCCCGATAATAATTTCCTGCCTTCACCGGGAAGGATAACGCGGCTGCGGCTGCCGCAAGGTCCGGGCGTCCGCGACGATGGCGGTGTTTACGAAGGCTCGGAAGTCTCGATTTTTTACGATCCGATGATCTCCAAATTTGCCGTTCATGGCAAAGACCGTGAAGAAGCCATCGGGCGAATGCGTCGGGCTTTAAAAGAATACGAAGTCGGCGGCATCAAGACCACATTGCCTTTCTTTCGCGAGGTGATCGAGGACGAGGATTTTATAGCCGGCCGAATCGACACAGGCTTTATCGAACGATTTATGGAACGCCGGGACATAAAGGAAGCTCCGGATACGGACAAAGATATGGCGCTGATTGCGTCTGCTCTGGCTTTTTCGAATCAAACAACAGCCTCGTCCGGCGATACCGCCTCAAAATCCGTCGGTACGTCACGCTGGGTGATGGCAGGCCGTACCGTCCGTTAATCTGAATAGTCTAGCCACGAATTACACGAATCACACAAATAAAAGAAAACCAGTTCGTGTCATTCGTGTAATTCGTGGCTAATACTCCAAAAAACTTAGGCACACAGTGCTAGGTTCTGTTGACATAAGAACAAAAAGGCCGGCGAAACTAAATTCGCCGGCCTTTCGGATTTATGTACCCGTCGGTTATTCAACCATAAATTGAACCTGTGCTAGGTCTTCCGTAAGGTTAAATGAACGAGTAGGGTTATCGATAACATGCCGCCGGCTGCGGGCGGTAAGAATATAAACATCACCTGCCGGAAGGCCGGTGAAAATGTAATGCCCGAATGATCCCGTGATGACGGAAGATGTTACGCCGGTGCGGGCATTAAGAATCGAAATCGTGACACCCCTCACTCCGTATCCCCGCTGATTTGATACACGTCCGCTGACAGAGGCCATTGCGGCGGTAGGCACGATCGCGGAACTTGTGAAAGTGCAGGTGACCAATTCGCCTGCTTCCGCAAGAATGTTGGCTCGCCGATTAACAAGATCGACGGTAGTATTTTGTGAGGTCGGGAAGCCATTCGATGTTTCGACGCACGAAACCGATTCCAGCCTCCAACCGCCAACCTGCGATTCAGTTACGACGATACCATTTTGCCCGGCGACAGGATCGACGTTCGTATCTTCGAACTGTTGATTATTGACCAAAGCAAAACTCGTCGTTGCCAGATTTGTCGCCGCATACGGGAACGCTGGTGTCGAAGAAGGCCCGCCTTCAGTAGTCCGAAGTGTTTTCCGGATCTTTATAGTGGCGCGTGGTGTAGGCGTTGGCGAGGGCGAAGGATTTGGCGTTGGCGTTGGCTGCGGAGCCGGTTCGCCGTTCAGCCAGGAAAATATCAGCTTGTTCGGCGAGCCTGCGCCGATCGATGTTAATATTCCCGTCGTCGCCGCTGTATTGATCCGCTGGGCGACCGTCGCCGGGCTTGCCGTGCGGTTGGTTTCCAGAAATAATGCCGCCGCACCGGCGACCATCGGCGATGACATCGATGTACCGTTTTTCCAACCGATATCCGTATCACCTGTATGCGTTGTCGATAAAATTCCGTGGCCTGGTGCAAAAATATCGACGCAGCCTCCGAAGTTTGAGTAGGGAGCCCGGGCATCGAAGTCAGATGTTGCTCCGACCGTTATCGCCGACATTGCGTTTGCCGGCGACACCAGGCAGGCGTCCATTGCATTATTGCCGGCTGCGACCGTGTATGTAACTCCGGAGCTAATTGATCGATTTATGGCGTCTTCCATCGAGAATGACGTGCCGGACGCGGTTATGCTGATATTGGCAACGGCCGGACTGATCCGGTTTGCGGTGACCCAGTCGATTCCGCTTATAAGTTGCGAAACCTGTCCCGTTCCCGCACACGGCAAAACGCGTACTCCGTGAATCGTGGCTTGTTTTGCGACGCCGTACGTTGCTGATCCGACGGTTCCCGCGACGTGGGTTCCGTGTCCGTTACAGTCGATCCCGTTTTGCCCGTCGTTCAGTGCGTCAAACGCAACCGATGCACGGCCGCCAAATTCTACATGTGTCGGCCTGATTCCGGTATCCAGAATATAAACATGGACACCGCTGCCGGTCGCTGAGGTAGTGTAAACGGAATTCAACGGTAAGGCCCGCTGATCTGCACGATCCAGATTCCACGGAGCGTTAGTCTGCGACGAGATAGATATTACCGAATCCTCTTCGACATAAAGCACACGTTCGTCGGCGCTCATTGCTGCTGCCTGCTCGGCGGACATCACCGCGGAAAAACCCTTGATGGCACTTGAGAAGATAAGATCCACGCCGCCGCCGTAAACTGCCGAAAGGTAGCCCGCTTCAGATTCGATCGCGGGGGCAACAGCGTCGTGTCCGACGATCTTTTCGTTAAGCACCACTATATACCTGTCGGCGATCGGAGCTTGTGACCGTCTTAATTTACTCTTTTGACCGGATGCGGCCTGCGGAAGGAATGATGCTGTAACGATACCGACGGCGAATAAGATCATAAGGATCCAGATTTTTTTCATTTTCTACTACTCCTCGGAAATTGTTGAATGGGATCCGGCGATTACTGCCGTTCAAAAAAGGCGGGAGGGAATTTGTTTATAGATAAATTCCTGAGTCCTAATTTGGTTAAAGAGTGTTGTTGAAGAGCTTGGGGACGGAAATGGCGATTTGCCCGCTGCCAAATGCGGCCATCGACGTTATTGATAAATGTGGGTAAACTTGGAAAATGGCTGTTGAATTAGTGTTCAAAGTGGCGAAAAACCTTATTGGCAAACGCCGCATGTATAACTGTAAAACATTGTTGTTATTCTGTCAACAAATTTTCTCATTTTGATCGATAAGATCGGTCAGCCTGACCGACGATGACCGAAGAGTAGTTTTTTCCGGCAAAAACTGTAAGATTGATTGGGAAAATTATATGGGGGAAATAAGATGGACGAAATTATATTGCAAATGACGGGAAAAAAAATCGATGTGAATTGTGCCGCCAATTCGATGTTTCGCGGCGAGGTGATAGGCGTTAAAAATGGCGTTCTAACTTTAAAGGATGAAGACGAGAAAACGGTGTTTATAGCGATAGAGAGAATCGCCGCCGTTTACGAATGCGGAGACAGCCACTCGCGGCCGGGATTCGTGGTTTGATCGTTTAAATCAAAAAATGCCCGGACGAAAGAAAATTCGTCCGGGCATTTCTCAAAATCTATTAAGTCTATTGAGCCGGTAAAGCCGCCATTGCGGGAAGCCGTCTGAAACCTACCACTCTATTCCCCCAATATCCTTTGAATGGCGAATAAGTGATCCCCTTGCTTGACGAAGCGTGGTAAAAGCCGTTTTCGTCGGCGACGATTCCCATATGGCCCAGGCCGTTCAGGAATACCAGCGTGCCGAACTTGAATCTTTCGTCACCGGTGACAGGCACAGAAGCGGCCCATAGGCTGCGTGCGCTCGATCGTTCGAAAGAAATTCCAGCTTCGTTGAATACGCTCCAGACGAATCCCGAGCAATCATAACGGTTCGGTCCCGAAGAACCATAAAGATAAGGAATGCCGAGACGTGATTCGATGCCGCGGATAATGCCCGATGTCGTCGAAGCGGCGTAGGTCATCTTCGCTGTCGAAAGTGCCTTCATCGCGGCCAACGGGCTTGTCGAACCGGTTTTTATTACTAGCGACTGTTTGGGTTGTTCGGGAACGCGGACGATGAGGTTGTTTGTGAGTGTCGGCCTATTTATCGGAGAATTTGAAGGTATTGAAGATGAAAGTGATTTCGTTTTATCGGTGGCGGTTAAGGTTTGCGGCGGTTGATTGGTAGGCTGGCTTGAGATGGTCTTAATGACTCTTTGCCGGTCCTGGGCGGATGCCGCCGAAACAAAACTTACGCTGATTAAAAATGCTGATACCGATAGATATGAAATCCTTTTCAAATTATTCAAAACTTATACTCCTACTTTGGTTTTTTTATGGGAAGGTATGGATGAGGAACTCACCCAAATCAAAACACAACTGCATCGAAAAGAAATTTCGAAAATCGAACCAAGGCTAAATTAAAAGACTTTTTGGATTGTGTGTTTCTTGTCGGACGTTCTAGAGACTGTCCGTGATTCCGGGGCTCATTTGCGAACGGCAATGAAGGCCGGAATTAACTAACTTTCAGAGGATAGCATTTTTGCGGAGAGCATTGCAAGCGCGCATTCGATGCCCGCTTTCCGGCCTAACCTATCCGAAGATAGGTTAGGCCTCTCCGCCCGCCTTCCGCCGTTCCTTTAGTTGTCTTGAATGCTAATAGAACAGTCCTAATCGAATCCCGCTTCCAATAAAAAAAGCACCGGTTGAAAATAAAGTTTCAAGCCGGTGCATTTGTTGTATTTATTTACCTTTTACGCAGAGAAAGACGTGCCGCATCCGCAGCCGCCGGTCGCATTCGGGTTTTCGAACGTAAAGCCCGAACCCATCATATTCGTCGTATGGTCGATCGTGATACCGTTAAGATACTGGGCAGAAAACATATCGACGAAAAGCGTTATGTTATGCTGATTAACGATAAAATCACCCTGCTTCGATTCTTCCTCGATATTCAGACTGTACTGAAAACCCGAACATCCGCCCGGAACGACACGCACGCGAAGTCCTGCCGTTTCCGGCAAATCATCCTCGCCGGCCAAAAACTTTTTAATTTCGACCGATGCGCTTTCCGAAACAACTAATTCAAGTGCTGGTGCTGCAACTGCTGACATATATTATAGTCTCCTATCAAAAATGTGGATTCGCCGAAACGAATCCTTACATTAAAATCAATTTTACATTGAATCCGCCAAAATCACAAGCTAAAATACTATTGATTCTATGACCATAAGATCGAGGACTAGTATTTCATCGTCTATATCTAGGGGCAAAATAATGATTTTGTCACAAGCTGACCCGATTGATTTACCGTAACGCGCCAACACTTATTGCTCGAGTCGGTCAGGATTATTCCATTCGGATTTGTAACATAGATCTCACCGTTTGAAATTCTCAGGTTACCGTTTACATGCAATCGGCTGGCAGGCTGGTTTGTGCCGAGTCCGGTATTACCGTTTTCGGTTACGGCCAATCGTCCGCCGACAACACCCGGAGCGTCGATCTGAAAGTCTCCGAAGCCGCCGAACGAAGCGACCGTGCCGCCTGTCGAATTCGTTTGCACTCGGACACCTGAATTGGAGGAATCGATAATTTCCAGCTTGCGCAATGGTTTCGTCGTCCCGATTCCTACATTCGCCGAGATTTCAGCACCGTTGACACCGGCGATGCTGCCGAGCACGACCGAATTTGAGCGTTCAACTTTTGCAAGATTTCCGATAGCCGTCGAATTCAACACGCTTTTGCCCACATCGGCTTTATATCCGATTAATGTGTTGAAACTTTGTGTTGTATTTCCGCGGCCGGCCGAAAAGCCAAAAAATGTGTTTCCGTTTCCTGAAGTGCTGAGACCTCCGGCCCCGGTTCCGACGAATGAATTTAAGATTCCGGCAGTATTTGAAGTGCCCGCATCTCCGCCGAAGAAGCTGTTAGAATGACCGAGATTATTGGAACCGGCATTCATTCCAAAAAAAGAATTTTGATGGCCATCGACATTCTTCGCCCCGGCGTTCGATCCGAAAAAAGAGTTTCCGGTTACGTTCGGCGAAGCCATCGTACCCGCGTTTATTCCGGCATAAAGATTGTCGCCCCCGATGGCGAAAACACGGTTAAAACCAATATGGTAAGCATTGACGGCATTGACGTTGAATCCGGAAACATCACCAGAAACGTTGACCGACGTCCCGGCCTGGGGCATTCCCGATGAGTTGTTCTGAACAAAACTTCCAGGGTATAAGCCGCCGAGCGTATCGGTGTTTTGGGCGGAAACGGAAAATGTCGAAAAATGAGAACGCAAGGCAAATGGCGACGGTTTCAGCTTTTGCCGAACTCCAGTGAAAACATAGCTGCCGCTGTTGCCGGAAAGCCGGTAAGCGACTTCAATCCACAATTCCGGCTGCGTTGTAAACGGCATCGTTCCGAGATCGAGATTGACGGAGAAATTTCCGCCGGTTACGGCAATACCGGGAAGGTCGGCACTGGATCCGACCTGAACGGTTCCGGTCTGGGCGGTGTAAGGCACAAATTGCAGATCGTAGGTTCCATTCGCCGGTGTTCCTGCGTCGAGAAGCGATCCCTGATAAGTGAATTCGGTAGTTTGAGCGGACAGGTTGAAAGCAAGTGCGGTGATCCAAATTACGGACACGATGATGCTGGATAAATAGATTTTCATAGTTTCTCCTGATGAACTGAAAGGTGGTTTATTCCGCAGATGCTTACGCCTTTGTCCCGCCTGAACTCGCAAAGGCTTGACTTGACATAGGTTTTCCTGCGACGTGCCCGGTTCCGTTACACGCCGTGCATACTGCCGACATAACAATTCCCGTGAAACCCGAGGGCCGGGATGGCAATTGTCCGAATCCGTTTCCGCCGCACGAGGCGCACAAATAGAATAGGTTTAGCCCGGTTGGATTGTCTTTGGAAAGTGCCTGTGCCGCTACGAAGCACTCGCGACCTTTAAAGCGTATCTTGTGAAATATCTTATCTCCGGGTACCTGCCCCAACCACTGAACCTGAACATGACCGACATGCTGGAGCACATTCCCGCCAATTTTAGGTTCGCTCATAATTTTCGTGTCCGGGAATCTAAGCCACACTGTGCTTCCGATTACAACTTTTTCCGACATAATTATTGTCTCCTTTTTTTGTAACTACGACTTCGAATTTTAAAAGTATCAACGTAAAAAATCCCGTCTATTACTAACGCGTATTAGACGGGAAATTAGTGTCAGAATGCAGAGGGCTAATATTAAACGCGCGACATAATGACGAGCTCCGGTTTCATTGCCTCGATTGAGATTTGTCTTGCGACCTCTTCCGCAACGTGATGAAATGCAAGCGACTGCGGCGATTCGGGTGCCGAGACTACGACCGGAATGCCTTTGTCGCCGCCTTCCCGGACTTCCATTCCGAGCGGCACTTCGCCGAGAAAGTTTAGGTCATATTCGTCGGCGAGCCTTTGACCGCCGCCTTTGCCAAAGATGTCGTAGCGGTTTCCGGTGTCGGGAGCGATGAAATACGACATATTTTCGATCACGCCGAGAACGGGAATCGCGACCTGTTCGAACATTTTAACGGCTCGGCGGACATCGGATAGCGAAACTTCCTGCGGCGTAGTTACTAAAACGGCTCCCTGCACCGGCACCAGTTGAGCAAGTGAAAGCTGAACATCACCCGTCCCTGGCGGCATATCGACAATCAGGTAATCGAGCTCGCCCCAATTAACATCGGTCAAAAACTGCCGCACAACTCCATGGAGCATCGGCCCGCGAAGGATCATCGGTTTATCGGGCGGAACGAGCACGGCCATCGATATCATCCGTACGCCGTAAGCCTCGATAGGGATCAATTTGCCGTCGCGGACTTCCGGCTGGTCGTAGCCGATGCCGAGCATCAGCGGAATATTCGGCCCGTAAACATCGGCGTCCATTATCCCGACCTTCGCGCCGTCTTTGGCAAGCGAGACCGCGAGGTTTACCGCAACCGTCGATTTGCCGACGCCGCCTTTACCCGATGAAACCGCGATGATGTTCTTAACACCGGGAATTGCGATATTATTCGAAACGCCTCGCCCCTGCGGAACCTCGGCGTCCATTATTACCTTCACCGAAGTAACGCCTTCAAGGCCGGAAACGATCTCATGCGCCATCGTTTCCATTTCTTCCTTGACCGGACACGCCGGCGTCGTCAGCATTATCTTAAACGAAACGTCGCCGCCGGAAATGGCGAGATTACGGATAAATCCGAGGGTGACGATGTCTTTGCGCAGATCGGGATCGATAATCTGCTTTAGGGATGTTAAAACTGCTTCTTCCGTTATTTGGGTCATTATTTATATCTTGGCCTCAAGCGGCCAATTTTTCTTTAACTCTATTAATTTCGACTTCAACATTTGGCAGTTTATCGCCATGACTGCGGGCGGTTTCAATCCACAAATCAGCGACCGTCGCAAGTTCGTCCATCGTCTCCTCAAGAGTTTCGCCCTGAGCCAAACAGCCTCGCAATGCCGGAACTTCGGCGACATAACCACCCTCGGCCGCGGGATAGATTACAAATGGATATTTCACTGCTCTCATCATTTTTCCTCTTCTATTAGTTCGATAACGCGCTTTACGTAGACTGTTTTGACGCGATTTTTGTGAACTGGAATGACAAAAGTTACCGAGCCTTTCTTAAAAACGTGATGACTTCCAGCGACACGGTCTAAAACAAAATCTTCAGACAACAACAATTTTTTGATTTGTGCGAATGTCGCTCCCGTCGGATTATTTTTCAGTTTTTCAGAAAGCTTGCCAAGTTTGGCCATATTTGAATAAAACCGTATAAACTATAAACGTATAATACCAAAGTTCTGAGATTGACGCCCATTTCAAATGGTCATAGGAAATGGGCGTCGAAACAGCGGCGGTTCGCTTGCGGGTCATACATTCGATAGTATTGTGCTATGAAGGAAGTCACCCTGTACTGGATGGAAACTTGTTCTACCTGCCAAAAAGCGGTTCGCTGGCTGGATCGTCGCGGTGTAAAGATTGCAAAATTCCGCGACATAAAGGAACAACCGCTGACGCGCGATGAGGTGGAGCGGCTAGTAAAAATGCTCGCTGGCGCGGAAGAATTATTCTCAAAACGGGCCGTGAAATACCGTGAGATGAAATTAGCGGAACGGACTCTTTCCAACGAAGAAATGCTCGAACTGATGTCATCGGAATATACATTCTTGAAACGACCGATCATGGAGATCGACGGCCACGCGACGGCCGGATTCTTCGAGAAATCATACATTCACTTTTTGGAAAGCTATTATTTTAGTAAACGGGCATGAACGAAGAATTTCTTAAAAACTATAATCACGTCC
>JANMSP010000455.1:0-6034 GCA_031389475.1 Pyrinomonadaceae bacterium | reverse complement strand
CTGAAATCTGAACAAGTTGTAAACCTTGTCTGTTTGCTGAAACAAAAATCCGCGTGATATATTTCCAACTTCGGAAAACAAAGGCGGAAACACGACCGGTAGGGAGTGTGTTCTTGTCAGACCCGGAGCGGCAACGACGGGGTAACAGCACAACCAAGGAAGCTATCAAATCAAATGTCAGGACACTCGAAGTGGCACACAATTAAGCACAAAAAAGGTGCGACCGACGCCAAACGCGGCAAGATGTTTACGAAGCTGATCAAGGAGATCACAGTCGCGGCCCGCACGGGCGGCGGCGACCCGGACGCAAACGCCCGTTTGCGTAAAGGCATTCTCGACGCCAAAGCCGCGAACATGCCGAATGAAACCATTGACCGCGCCGTAAAACGCGGCAGCGGCGACCTCGACGGCGTGAGCTACGACGAGATCACCTACGAAGGCTACGGCCCCAACGGGGTGGCTGTTTTAGTTGAGACAATGACCGACAACCGCAACCGCACCGTCGCCGAGCTGCGGCACATCTTTTCGAAAAACGGCGGAAATTTAGGCGAGGCCGGTTCGGTCGCGTGGATGTTCGATAAAAAAGGCTACATCGTCGTCGATAAAGCCGCGAAATCAGAAGACGAACTCTTCGACATCGCCATCGAAGCCGGTGCCGACGACTTGCAGGACGAAGGCGACGTGTTCGAGATCTACACTTCACCCGACACATTCGAAGCCGTCACCGACGCTCTGAAAGCAGCCGGAATCGAACCACAAGCCGCCGAAGTCTCGATGATCCCTCAAACCTACATCAAACTCGAAGGCCCCGACGCCCAAAAAATGCTGAAGCTCTACGACGTCATCGAAGATTACGACGACGTCCAAAAGGTCTATGCAAATTTTGATATTGATGAGAGCGAGATGGAGTAAATTTTATGCTTATTTGCCGGCGATGCGAACTGCTTTTTCCGTAACAGTGACAAATTGTTCCGCAAATCTTTCGGAATGATTTTCAAATAACTGCCGCAGTATTTCAATCTTATTTGCTGATCGCTCATCAGATAGCCGCAGAAAAATGACTCCATGATGAGGGCGTCTTTCTCGAAAGACGAGTTCGCCGAAATCCTTATCGTTAGTGATCAGAATCCAGTTTTCGGTGAAAGCTTTTTCAATTATAGAGTTATCATCTGTACCGCGGAACTCATTATAAATAGAAAAGACTTCGTGCCCTTCGGCTCGAAGCCATTCCGCCACTTTCGTGCCAGTACACTCATCAACGATGAATCGCATCTAAGCGGTCTCCAAAACGAGTGGCATGAATTCGGTTCGGCTCATTGACTCACCGGCGAAAAGCAGACAGGCCTGAATATCTTCCGCTTTCAGACCCTTGTATTCGTCGAGGATTTCAGTGATAGATGCTCCATGAGCCAAAAGATTTATGATGAATTCCACCGTTAGCCGTGTCCCTTTAATAACCGGTTTTCCAGCCATAACTTTAGGGTCAAACGTGATTCTTTGAAGCAAAATTGTATCGTTCATAGCGGTATTTTTGCACGCTTTCAGATTTACGAGAAGTTTTTTTGAAAAACATTTCTACAATCTGACTAAGAATTGACAGGCCATTTATTGTTCGGCCGAATAATTTCTATTGATGGTGCTCTTTTTCGTATTCCAGTGCCTCGGCTTTGTCTTTATTGATCGTACCGTCCGGATGTTCGGGCGGTGAGTAGATCGAATAAAGCTTTAGCGGCTCGGTGTCGGAAACATTGATGATGTTGTGTTCCGTACCCGCAGGAATAACGACCGCCGAGCCGTCGTGCAGCTCATGTTCTTTGCCATTCAGGACCGATTTGCCGCGTCCCGCCTCGACCCTTATAAATTGGTCGATGCCGTCGTGAGTTTCCATACCGATCTCATCGCCCGGCTCGAGCGACATCACGACTAATTGGCTGTGCGGCCCCGTAAACAAAACCTCACGAAAATTTGTATTCTCCAAAGTCTTCTTCTCGACATCCGTAGTATAACCTGTCATAAAAATTCCCCCCCTTTTAAGTATTTAGACCAAATCGCTTTTCATTTTTTATCTTCGCATATTCCGCCTCAATCTCGCGATCCTTCGCGGGTGCATTCGTCACCAGCGTATCCATCAACTCTCTCGCCGCCGCCGAAACCCGCTCAACCGCAAGCTCAAACGCCGCTTCATTCACCTTCGATGGTTTCGCAAACCCCGAAATCTTCCGCACAAACTGCGTTGAAGCCGCCCTCACCTCATCCAAAGTCGCCGCCGGCTTAAAATTAAAAAGCGTTTTGATATTTCTGCACATAAATTGATTAGACTAGGTTTCGTTAAGCGATGAGATGCCCGGCTCCGGTGTTCTATATATTCGAAGTTCCTCATCGGGTTCAATATACCGAATATCCATTCTTTCATCCCGGTGTGCTAACCATTTGTCTTTTATCACTCCATTTCCGTACTGAGTTACAATCATCACATGGCCAGAGATAATATTCGAAAGTAACTCAGAGGGACCGTATTCAACGTACGTACTATCGCCGGTCATAAGTATTAATTTTTCATGCGAATGCCAAGGCATTCCTCGGAACCCCAAATAGTTATCATTGCCCTCAACTGTATTCGCAAAAATAAGAATGCTATCTGAAGCAACGAAGACTTCAATCTCGTAATCACTTATAAAAGCGCACTTCAATTGATTCTTCAAACAAATCGCTTCGATTGCTTTAAGATCATAGGTCATTGTTTTGGTAGTTTATCTGTTTGCGGACTTCGAGTGATGTATTTCCGGAAACTAAACGGGCAACAAATTCATAGCAATTTTGATTTTATGCAGCGAACGGAGCTTCCGCCTCCTCAACGCGCCACGCCGCACAGGTCAAAGCTTCACTAATGTCGGCACTTTCAAGATAAGGATAAGCCTTCAATATATCAGCGAACGAATGACCCGATGCAACCAGCCCAACGATCATACCAACCGTCACCCGCATCCCGCGAATACACGGCTTGCCGCCCATTACTTTTGAGTCGAATGTTATTCTTGTTAACTCTTTCATAACTTAATTATACATGGGAGAACGGAAGATTCATCCGTGTTTACTCTTTTCCCGATGCTTTAGAAAGTCCGCATAGTCGAATTCGCTCTTTAGATCGGAATAAATAAAGTAGGCGGATTGTTCTCCGACAGCTGTCGTTAAATTGCTTTGGATCAACGTCCTGTCCACCAATCCGTCTTCCTGAAGCAGCCAAATAAGGTCTATTTTATCTTTTGCCCTCGCCGAAAAATATTTCATCACGACCAGCCATTCCGGGGAAATGATCTGAATTCCGATATCGGTTTCGTTTGCCTGGCTTAATGCCGTTTCATAGATTTTTGCAAACTCGTCATTACGAACGATGACGTCAACGGAAACGGTTCTTTCCGAAACATTTACCCGATAATTTTCTCCGCCAAAACTCAATTTGCTCTGACTTTCGAGCGGCAGCACAGCCTGAGCCAGCATATCGACATCGGTCGTCGCCCGCGTAAACCCATAAATATGCATCGCAATGCCGCCCGCAAGGGCGATTGCGATGTCATTTTCATTAGCCACGCCGGTTATCAATTCCGCGGCCTCAATTCCAACTTCTGTCGGAATCGATTTCATAATAGATGAACTATTTACTTTTACTTTATTCGGCATTGAAAGGTTACGATCAATTTCGGCTATATGTTGCTGTTACATTAAAAAACATCAATTAATCTTCGGCGTAATCTCGACATCGCCTAAAGCTAGAACTTCGACATTGTAATCGCCGCCGAGTAAAACATAATGTTTCAACTTTCCGCTCTCGTTGATTTCCGCCATCTCAGTGTTGAATTCATTTAACCAAGACGAGCCTTCCCATAAATAAGAGCATAGATTTTGTTCGTTTCCATCGATATGAAATCTCGTATTGTCGTAAGATTCGTCGCAAACTTTAAGTCCAGCTATATATTCGAATTTCAACTGCCATAATGGGTCGGCGTTCACAAAAACCAACGCTGTGCGAAATCATCCATTCATAGATACCCAGACGCTCGGCCATGATGCTGAAGCAAACGGAGTTTTCCATGCTATCAGTTTAGTCATTGTGAAAATTCTTCTTCAACCTCTGCCAGACCTCAAAATATTCATGCTGCAATTCCGAGGTTTCCATGGCGAATTTCGTCGGGCGAATTATGTAGCGGGATTCGAACATAAAGGCCAGCGTGCCCGATAGTTTCTGCGGCGCTAATTCGGCATTTGACGCTTTCTCGAAGGCGCCGAGGTCGGGGCCGTGGGCGGACATTTGGTTGTGGAGAGAGCCGCCGCCGGGGACGAAGCCTTCTTCCTTGGCGTCGTAGGCGCCGTAGATGAGGCCCATGTATTCGCTCATCGTGTTGCGGTGATACCACGGCGGGCGGAAGGTGTTTTCGGCGACTAGCCAGCGGTCCGGGAAGATGACAAAGTCGCAGTTTGCGACACCAACTTGTTCACTTGGGCTGGTCAGAACGGTAAAGATCGACGGATCGGGATGATCGAATGAGATCGAGCCGATCGTATTAAAACGTCTTAAATCATATTTATAAGGAGCGTAGTTGCCGTGCCACGCGACGACATTGAGCGGAGAGTGGTCGATTCCGCAAGACCACAGATTCCCGCCAAACTTCGCGACGAGTTCCATTTCGCCCTCGCGGTCTTCGTACCAAGCGACCGGCGTCTCGAAATCACGCGGATTCGCCAGCCCGTTCGCCCCGATCGGCCCAAGATCAGGCAGCCGAAACTGCTGGCCGTAATTCTCGCAAATGTAACCGCGAGCCTGAATTGGTTTCGCCGGGTCAGTACCACCTGCGGTAGCGGGTGGTTGAACATCTGAATTAGACGCACGTTGGTCTGCTATCTCAACCTTAAACTTCAGCCCTCGCGGAATCACCGTCACCTCGCCTGGCCCGATCTGCATCGCGCCCAACTCGGTTAAAATCCCCAGCCGCCCCATCTCCGGCACTATCAGCATTTCGCCGTCGGCATTATAAAAATACCGGTCGCCCATGCCCTTATTGCAGGCATAAATATGCACCGCCATCCCGGTCTGCCCGAACAAATCGCCGTTCCCCGCAATCGTCGTGATCCCGTCGATAAAATCCGTCGGCTCTTCCGATATCGCGAGTGGATTCCATCGCAGTTGATTCGGCGTCGTCACCACCTCATCAAAGGGCGAAGACCTGAACAGTTTGCCGCTCGTGTCAGTAGCCCGCACGTTAGTAAGGGTTTTTGCATACGGCTGAAACGGCTTATGCAGAACGCTCGGCCGAATCCGGTAAGTCCAAGTCCGTTTATTCGTCCCACGCGGCGCTGTAAAAGCCGTCCCCGAAAACTGCTCCGCATAAAGGTCCAACGGCGCTCGCTGCGGCGAATTCCGCCCAACCGGCAACGCCCCCTCAATCGCCTCCGTCGCGAACTCATTGCCAAAACCTGTCTGGTATTTTAGATTCATCAGAAATGATTTTGCCACGAATTACACAAATCGCACGAATGAATAAGCGATTCGTATTCGTGCGATTTGTGCAATTCGTGGCTAACAAGGTTTGTAATAACACGCTTTACAAATTTCCACGCTTCCGTTGCTCTTCTTCTATCGATACGAACAACGCCTTAAAATTGCCTTTGCCGAAGCCTTTGCAGCCTTTGCGTTGAAGGATTTCGTAGAAGACGGTGGGGCGGTCTTCTACGGGTTTTGTGAAGATTTGTAATAGATAACCTTCTTCGTCGCGATCTACCAAAATGCCGAGTTTTTTTAGGCTTTCGATGTCTTCTTCGATGTCGCCTACGCGGGAGGGAAGTTCGGCGTAATAGCTATCGGGGACAGTTAGGAATTCGACGCCGTTTGCGGCAAGCTGGGTGACTGTACTACGAATGTCTTTACACAATAGCGCAATGTGCTGGGCACCGGCGGAGCGGTAGAAATCGATGTATTCCTGGATCTGCGATTTGCCTTTTTTGCTTTCGGCGGGCTCGTTGATCGGGAATTTAATGTTGT
>JANMSP010000452.1:0-8425 GCA_031389475.1 Pyrinomonadaceae bacterium | reverse complement strand
CCGATCAAAAGTGGTTTATTACGGCGTCCGACGGCGGCGTGAAGGATGTAGAACCAGGCCGCAGCGTCACACTTGCCGCCGGAACAAAAATTCAATTAGGCTTAGTTGAAGCCGAGATAAGAGTCTGAAACTGCTGGGTATTTTGCCAAAGCCAAGGAGCACGGCAAGAAAACCGCCGACGCTTGATAGCACGCGATATTCCTGATGGTATTTGAGGATATCTTTGTCAGCAGATATGATTTCAGGAGGAATTTATGTGTAAAACAACACGCGACAGGGTTGCGGCCAAAAAAGGCCCGGCGCTGCTGGAGGGCGAAGCGGCCGGGCCGGAATCCAGAAGGCCTTGCCATTGTCGCCTGGATTGAGACTAATTTAGGAGGTGTGGGCGGCACGAGAGCCGCCCTGTCAATTTAGCGTGAAATTACTGGAATATCACCGCTAAGTCCGAATTGGGCCGGTGAATAGCTCCCGTCCGAACTGCGAAGTATGTACCAGTGTCCATCCGACGGCCGGAATACGCCGATGTCGGTTTTCCCGTCGCTGTCGTATTTACCGGCGACCGGAATATCGCCGCTCAGGCCGAAGCGGGTTTCGGAATACCCGAAATCGCTTGATCGCAGCGTGTACCACGTGCTGTTCGATGGGCGGAACAACGTGAAATCCTGTTTACCGTCGCCATCGAAATCGCCGCGGACCGGAACGTCTCCGTTAAGCCCGAATTGTTGTTCGCGATATTGCCCGTCAGAACTTCGCAGCCAATACCACGTTCCCGATGAAGGCCGGTAAACAACTATATCGTCACGTCCGTCGCCGTCCATGTCCGATGGAATCGGCACATCGCCGGTAAGCCCGAAACGAGTTTCCGCATAGCCGGGATTGCTGCTGTTTCGGATATACCAGTAACCGGTCGAGGGCCGGTAAACCGCGAGGTCTGAACGCCCGTCTCCGTCGAAATCGCCGCGTGCCGGGATGTCCGTCGGATAACCGAACTGCTCCAAAGTGATGCCGCCGTCCGAACTCCGCTTGATTTCCCATGTGGCCAAGCGGCTGTTATCGGACTTAAATACGGCAGCATCGGTTCTGCCGTCACCGTCGTAGTCACCCGACACCACTTTTGCCTGAGCGTTTCCTAAGTTTTGCGTACTGTAGCCCGACCCGTTAAGCGAATACCAGATGCCTTCTGAGGGCCGGTAAACGGCCAGATCATTGCTGCCATCGCCGTCAAAATCGCTGGCGTTTGAACGCTGGATAAACTGTCCGCGAATTTCGCCGTTCGGATTGTTGGTACTGGTTATGACTGCCGACCATAATCCGGTACGAAGCTGCTGGACAAGCGCGGCAGACACAGGCACCGTTACCGAAACAAAATTACCGTTGTTTCCGCCTACTACGCCAAAGTTTCGCACAATAACAGGTGTTCCGGTCGTCGTTTCGATCCTCGCACCGGTTTGATTGCTTCCGAGATTGTGAAATTCACCGAAGATTACTGCTTCCGTTTCCGCTGCATTGAGCGTCACCTTAAATTCTCCGGTCGCTGCCGTCTGAACCGGCGGCTGAACGTGCGAGCCGGTCAAATGAGCTTCGAACGATCTGCCTAACGATGGCGAAGGGCTTGGATTCGGCGAACCTGATGGGCTTGGACTTGGGCTTGGGCCGGTAAATCCCGCAAAGGTTCCTGACAGGATTACCGCTGCGCCGTTTTTTATGACGATCCTGGAACCCGCTATTATCGCCGGAATCGTCGCTCCATCATCGGAGCGAAGCCTTAATCGGCCCTCGCCGCCGCCTTCTATAAACAGCGTTCCGGCTTGTATATCGTTTACCAGAACTGTCAGTGCGGTACCAGCCGGCAGATTAACCTGCCGCAGACGAATTTCAAGTTCCACGCGGCTGCTGTGAATTTCAAATTCCGCGTATCCGCCGGGCAAAACGCCATTAAGCGTCGGGCCGGACAAACCGGCAAAGAGATTGCCGCTGTTGGGCGAGCCGGTCGGGCTCGGGCTTGGATTCGGTGTTCCATTTGGGCTTCCGGTCGGGCTTGGATTCGGGGTTCCGTTTGGACTGCCCGTTGGGGAAGGATTCGGAGTTCCGTTTGGACTGCCCGTCGGTGATGCGGTCGGCGAAGGATTAGGGCCGCCGCCGCTAAAAACGCCCGCGACCAAAACTGTACTGCCGTTCCTTACCTGAACGGTCGAGCCGTCATTTGTCACCGGCACCGTCTGACCGAGTTCTGTGCGAAGTTTTAACCTGCCCCGCTGATCGATCTGCAGTGTCAATTGCCCAACGCTGTTTCCGTCAACAAATGCCGTCAATACGGTTCCGGCTGGAAGGTTCACGTCTTCAATCTCGATTTCCAATTCGCGGCCGCCGCCCGCGTACAATTCATATGTCGCATGGCCGTGCGGATCAACGCTGCCGGTTGGTGATATCAACGAGGCGTTCCTCGTCAGGATCGGGATTGAATCGCCGGCCTGAGCGTGATTCGTCAAAAGCGGGATCGATACCCAGCCCGCGAGAGCGAGCAACACGAAAGCGATTTTTAGCGCGTGCCGAAATTTTTTATTTTTTTTCATTTTATTTACCTTCTCGAACGTTTTTTCGCAGCCCGCTTTTTCGTGGATTTTCCTTTCGTTGAGCGGGCTTCAGATGTACAGTGCGGATGGCTTTGCCAAAAAGACAAAAAGAGTGGTTTCGTTCAATTAAAAAGCCAACCGTTTCCGATTGGCTTGTTAGACAATTTCGCGGATTCAATCTATTCGGGGCAGGAAGTGCGAGCCGGAGGGCATGCCTGATTATTCGTCAGGGCGCAAAAAGCGTCAATTCGCGATGTTTTCATGAATGTATTTCTCGAGGGAAGCTGGCAATCCCATTTAGCTCCTGTTTCTTCGATTTGATCGACCAAATTTTCAAGTGAAAGGTTTGGATTAGCCGACTTAACCAGAGATGCAATTCCTGCGACGACCGGTGCCGACATTGACGTGCCCGACCACTGACCGTATCGCCCCCCAGGCAGAGCACTGACAATACCCTCGCCGGGAGCAACGATACGCACCCATCGGTCTTGACTTACACCCGTAAAATTAGCCATCGAAGAAAACGATGCGAGTCGGTCGAGCCGCGTACTGGAGCCAACGCTGAGAAGATTATCGTCCGTATTTACGCGTTCGGCCGCTGGATAGACAAGTGCTGCACCGTTTCCGATTTGTCCGCCATTGCCGGCGCTGGCGACGATCAAAAGGCGTTTGTCGTCGAATTCCGGAAAGAATTGTTCGTTCGGAACCACAATATCATCGCAGCCGTTAAACAAATCCTGCAAAAACGTATTGCTTTGCGGCGTGAGATCGGCCGGGTAGCCGAAGCTCATATTGATGATCGTCGCCCCGTTCTGGGAGGCCCAGATCATTGCATCCTTTATCCGCCAAAGGTCACCTTCCCCGTTTTGGTCGAGAACGCGGATCGGCATAATCTTCGCGTTCGGCGCCGTTAAAGCGATGATACCAGCGACATGCGTGCCGTGGCCGTAAACCGGATTCTGCCTCAGAATTCCCTCATCGCTCGGATCGCTGTCGTTCCCGACGAAATCGTATCCCGGTACTAATTTGCCCGCAAACGCGGGATGGGTTAGGTCGATACCCGTATCGAGAACAGCAATGATCACGCCCTGGCCAGTCGATACGGCGTGGGCCTGGTCGAGCCGGATCTGATCAGGGAACCACTGCCGTCTGTAACCCTTCATACTGCCGCCGGTTGCCCATGACTGGCCAGTCGCCCACGATTGTCCTTTCGTCCAGTCGAGGCCTTCCTTTTCCGTAAGATACAGCTTGCGGTTAGTTTCTTTTTGTAATATCCGGGTATCGCCCTGCATTGCCGCGATGATCTGCAGAGGCGTTTGAGCGGTCTGTGCGCGGTCGATCCGCATCCGGTAAGTCGGCGGCGTACCGACTTGAGAGATTGGCGTTGGAACAAGTTTGTATTGAGCGGCAACCGCCGGAAGGGTTCCGAGGTTTGCGGGAGTCAGATCGACCAATATCTCATCGGGGGCGCATTTACAATCACTCGGATTTTGGGCGGAGGCCGCACCGGCCGAGCTTAGAATAAATATTATGGCTAAATACGCCAAAAAGCTGGTTTTCAAAATCTTCATCTTTGCCCTCAAAATTTTGCAGACACTACCGACCGATTTTACAGTGTTCCGAGTCACGGCAAAAAGACACTAAAATATAATTTTTTCAGCTTCCAATAAAAACGAAGGGCGCCCACAAATATGGATGTGCTTTACGCCGAATGAATTCGGTTTGAGCGATTCTAAGAGATGCGGCCGGCCTCTCGCCGCGTTGCAGGCTTTCGTAAAACGACTTCATTAAAAGCACGGCAGCCTCGTCATTCACCTTCCAAAGGCTCAGGATCAGCGACCCCGCGCCGGCAGCGAGAAAACCGCGGGCAAGCCCCAGGAGTTCTTCGCCGGCGTAAATATTGTTCATTCCCGTCTCGCACGCGCTCAGGGTAACGAGTTCGGCCCGCAGCCGTTGGGCCTGCATATCCTGCACCGTTATCCAACCGTCGGCGAGGTGAAGGCTGGAAAACATCGGATTTTCCGGTCGGAACTGCCCGTGACAGGCGAGGTGAAGAATGTCGAATTTCGGTGCATTTTCGATAAAGGCCGAGAAGGTCGCCGCTGCCCCCGTAAAACTCTTCGATTTTGGAAAAATACCTTTTAGCGTATCGATCTCATGATCCACCAGCGGAATGTGCTCGTCGGCATAACCCATCAAAAGAGCCTTTCCAGGTTTGATCTTCGGCCGTTCGGCAAGTCGGTGCCAAATGGTAGCGCTCGGCGTATACATGATTTCGCGTGATTCTACGAGGTAATCTGTACCGTTGTGTAGAGCATGAAAGGGCACATAGTGCAGCGAACCGACTGGGGCGAATATAAGATTGCGATCCTGAAAATGGCTTTTGAACGGCTTCAGAAGTTTTTCGTACAGCTTTTGTAATTGAGCATCCGTCCTGTATTTTAATTGGCTGGCAAATTTGCCCGTTATTTGGCTTCCGTAACGCATTGCGTCGAATTGAAAATGAAGCGATTCCAGAATCTCATCGATTTCATCGACCGCCGCCAGATTTTCAACAAACCTGATCTTCTTATTTGTCACCAAGAACCCGGAAAACATGCCGTCAAATTTTACGTATTCGATGATCGCCCTTTCCGGCCCGAGCCGCTGCTGTATTTCCGGCAAACGTGCAGTGTTTTTCCCTTCTGTGACGGCTTCGGAACGGTTTGCAGCCGTGCTGCCGATCCTGCGTGAAAGAGCGGCCAATTCCTTTTCGATCCGGTAAGATTCCTTTTGAAGCTGCTGAAATTCATCTCCGGCTGCTTTGGCTTGGCGATTATACAACCAATTTAATTCTTCCCGCAGATCGTCCGCTTTCAATTCCAGCCCAGCTGACGTTCGCTCCGCGGTCTTGGTTGAAACGGGGCCTGACAATGAGTCTAGGAGAGTTCGCGACCGCGCGGTTTCGGTGATCTCAAATGCCTGCCTGATCCTGCCGCTCGATAGATAAAGCCGTGCAAGATTTTCAAAAGGCTCAAGCCGCGCCGCCATGAAAGCCCTCCGAAATTGTTCCGACGCGAATGGAGCACGGGAGTTTTCCACCAACCCGATAGCCCGCTTGAAACAGGAGGAAGCCTTACGCACATCGCCTGCCCGCACAGCCAGTTTGCCAAGCGAATTCAGCGATGCCTGGACGATATTTGCCTGTTCCGCCTTTGTCGCTTTCCGGTGCAATTCCCGCAAAATGCCGCTTGCTTCTGCGTTAAAGCCCAATCCCGTTAATGCCTCGGCTTTTAGCCATTCGGCGGTTAGTTTATGCCGGACGTTTTCACTTTTTTCGAGCGATATCAATGCTTCTTCGGTCAATTGCGAAAGACGTGCATAGTTTCCTTCGGACAGTTCCATAAAAGCCAGATCGAGCTTCACCGCTGATCTTGCAGTCGGATTTTTCAAGGCGGCAAACAGTTTATCGGCCTTGCCGAATTCCCCGCGGGCCAATTTAGGTATTTTTAAAAGCGCGGCCGCGCGGCCGAAATTTGCGTGTGCCAAAGCCTCTTCGCGCCGCATTTTCAATTTCTTTAGCGTTGGGACCACGCTTTCGTAGATATCGAAGGCTTCATCGATCAGGTTTATTTCGGCATAGATATCGGCGATCTCAAGTTCGGCTACCGCGGTTTCATGCGGCATATTCAGGGTGTGATATTTTTGGCGGGAAAGTTCGATAAGCTTTAACGCATCAGCATACCTGCCTCGAAAAAGCGCCAGATTTCCCATGCTGGCCTCGATCTCAGCTTGGGTCACGGTCAATTTTGCCTTTTGTGCCGAGGCTAACGCTTTTTCATAGAATTTCTCGGCTTTACGAAAATCGTTGATCTGTGCGTAGCTGCGGGCAAGATCATTCTGCGACATTGCCAGCCATTTTTCTTCTCCGAGTTTTGCAAATCGTTTTTGTGCTGAAAGGCAGTATTTTATCGATTCGGAATGCAATTCACGGCGGGCGACGATGTTGCTTAGATTCATTTCGATTTTTCCCGCGCCAAGTTCGTCGCCGTATTTCTTAAAGATTTTCAATGCCTGGGAGCCGATGGTCAGAGCCTTATCGTAATCGCCGAGCATAGCGACCGCTATAAGGCGGGCGATATGCGGCTGTGCGGATTCGTGCTCGCGGTCAAGGCCGATGAATACTTGGGCAGAGCCTTCTAAATTCTCGACCGCCGATTCAAGTTTTCCTTTTGTTAAATCAGCAAGTCCGGAAATCCATAATGAAAGCGCCTTGATCGCACCCGCCGGATTGAATCTATAAAGGCCCGACAATGCAAGAGCGGCTTTCGGAGCTTTCCCCGGTTCGGCGGTCATTGCGGTTTGGCACAGGTCTTTTATAATAACCGCGAGTTTCTCATCCGCGATTTCCTTATGACCGGCGAGAAGAGAACGTCTCTCCTTAGGGCCTTCAGCCAAAAGCAATTTGTCGGCGAGGTTTTGTCGATTCATGAGATGATCTGACCAGTAAAACCACGGGTACCGTTTATTCCAGTCCGATGCTGATTTCCTCTACGCAGATCTCCATTTCATCCGTTGTAATTCTAAGCGTGTACAATCCGTCCGGAATATTTTCGACGCGAAACGAGCATTGCCGGTCCGTTTCGGCCTTGAAACTATCATCGCCCTTTTCAAAACTGATTTTCGCGCCCTCGAAGCCGTTACCGAGAATTTGACCGTTAATCGTTGAAAACTTATCCGCTTTTTTAATACGCAGATCGACTGCGTTATCTCCCGCATCGAACAACATCTGCCGTACGCTCGCCCCGCCCGCCGAACGCTCGCCGAAAGCAGTTGTTTCCGGCGCTATTTCCATTTTCAACAGTGCCGTAATTTTCCTGAAAAGTGAAGGTTTAGGCTCCGCAATGCGAGAGCGAAAAAGATTTTTTGCCCATTTCAACGAATCGATTGGTGCGTCCGTCGAATCGTCCCGCCGCATAAGGCGTGTGATCTCTTCTATTTTCTCGTCTTGACTCATCCTGGTATTGATCGCCATCTTAAAAATTCCCTCGCCACTTCAACAGTGCATTGAGCATATTGAAAAAGACAGAAGCCGCTATCTATCCAGCAATTTCTCCAGTTTCTTTAAGCATCTTGTACGCATCGGGCTGATGCTTGTCTGGCCGACGCCGATGGCTTCCGCGACTTCCTGATAGCTCGCCGCCGGATCGTTCATGTAGAGCATTGAGATAATTTGACTGCACGGTTCTTCGAGCCTGGTCAAAGCAGTGCGGATCAAATGCTGCTGTTCGAGTTCGATCAGCATTTCATCGGCGAATGGCGAGGTGTCTTTAATATTTGCCATTTCCGTTTCCATTTCCTCTTCGGTGGCGGGCGAGTGGATTCCTTTTCGTGACCGGATAACACCCCAGGTCTTGAATTTGGCCGTTGTAATGATCCACGAGCGGATCTTCTCCGGCTGCTCTATTTCCTCGAGCTTTTCGAAAAGAGTCAGAAATACTTCCTGAAAAATATCAGCGGACTGATCGTCGTTTAGGCCGGCACGCCGCGGTATCGCGAAAATAAGACGCTGATAGCGATCGACGAGCTGATTCCAGGCGGCCTCGCTACCATCGCGGCACCGCTTTACCAGAACCGAATCCGAAATGGCATTTTGATCTTCTTTTTCTTTAGGCACTCAGCCTACGATTCTGAAATACTTTTCTCCAATACGCAAAAGCCGTTCAATTAACCCGCTTGACTTCATCTGCAACGGCCGAATTGAGAGATAAATCACCAACGCAAGCGAAGTACGCGGTCGTAGTCAATTTGCCGGTTTTTAGACCAAACCAATCTGCTAAAAGCTAACAAGCAAGTTAATTTTCTTTTTCAAT
>JANMSP010000478.1:0-2671 GCA_031389475.1 Pyrinomonadaceae bacterium | reverse complement strand
GATCAGATCGGCGAACTCGATAAAGCCAATAAAGACATTATCAAAACGGTGTCGCTGGCCCAAAATCTTCGTGTGGATTACGGCAATGGCGTTTGTTTGATCGTTGGTGTTTATGATCTGGTCGAGCGAAAATCCGGAAAGACGCTGCGTTATCCGGACCCGCAGGCATTTCAGCCGAATCCGTACGAACCGGCGCCGACCGAAGACCCGTCGCCTCAAACGCCTCAAACTCAAACCGGCCTGACGACCGAAGGAAACGGCAGCCCGGTCGAATATGATTTTATAGGGACCGGTTTTCATGTAGGCGGCGGTTACATCGTAACGAACCGCCATGTTCTTTCGCCATGGACGGAAGACGATCTGGTCAAGCAAATGATGGCAGAATCGGATGGCCGTGCTCGATTAAAACGCCTGGTTATCTATTTTCCGAATGTGCCGCAGCCTTTTACGTTAAAAGTCCGGCAGACCGGCGGGCGTGAAGATCTGGCGGTCGCTTCGATCGACGCGGCCTTGCTTCCGGCCGAAGTTCCCGTAATTCCTTTGGAAACTGATACCGAAGCATCGACTATCGGTAAGACGGTGGTCACCATGGGTTATCCGAGTGGTCCCGACCGGCTGCTGGCGATGGTAGATGATGATGAAGCGAAATCGATCAACACGCGGTTTGGAAATTCGCGCCAGAATTTGATTAATTTTCTTGCTCAATCGAAAAAGATCGTACCGTTGACTACGCAGGGAGCTATTACCGACCTTGACACCCGCCGTATCGTCCATGACGCAAAGACGGCGGAAGGCGGTTCAGGTGCTCCTTTATTCGGGCAGACGGGAAAGGTGATTGGAGTAAATTTTGGCGTTTTTACCGAAAATACCGCCGCGAATATGGCGGTGCCGATTCAGTTTGCCATTGAATTGCTAAAGAAAGCCGGCTGGAAATCTAACGAGGATATTCAGCAGGAAGCCGCGTTGCAAAACCAGATAGCAGGAACGAATACAAACACTGCAAAACCGCAGTAGCGCTAGAACGCGGACATCCTTGTCCGCAACGCATTGCGGACAAGGATGTCCGCGTTCCCTTAATATGGACAGTCTTGTCTTCTCGAATATGCTTCACCGCCCTGCGCGGACCTTTGTCAGTATTCTGGGCATCGCGGTCGGCGTGTTGTTGATCGTTTTTACGGTGGGGCTTTCAAACGGATCGATGCGTGAACAGGCGAACCGCGAAGCTAATGTCGGGGCCGAAATATTCTTCCGGCCTTCGGGATCGATCGGGATGAGCGGCACCGAATCTTTTCGGCTGTCCGCTGCGATGATAGATGAAATCAAAAGAGTTGAAGGTGTCGCGAATGCGGTCGGGATCGGGCAAAATTCAGTGGATGCAACGGATAATAATACAGGTAAACGTTTAATAGACGGCGTAAATTTAGAGGAATACCAAACCATTTCCGGCCTGCGGATGGTCGAAGGCCGGGCCTTTAACGCTAACGCGGATGAAGCGATCATCGACACAGCGTGGCAAAGACAGAAAAAAGTTAAGGTCGGCCAGACCATCCCGCTTTACGAACGGCCCTTTACCGTTGTCGGTACATATGAACCCGCCGGCGGTGCCCGAGTCAAGATCGGGTTGCCGCTGATGCAGTCCCAGCTTGGAAGTGAGGGGAAGGTTTCATCGATCCTGATTGCTGTTCAGCCCGGATTTACCGTTGAACAGGTCGGGCAAAATCTGCTGAATGCATTTCCCGACAATCAGATTATCAGAACTAAAGACCTCGAAGAGCTTTACATGGCCGGCTTCCCTGCCCTGAATATTTTCCTCAATATCTTCATTGGGATCGCGGCCGTTATCAGTGCCCTTGTCATTTTGCTGACTATGTATACAACCGTTACCGAACGTACACGTCAGATCGGTATCATGAAATCATTGGGAATGAGCAACGGCCGCATCGGATGGACGATCACACAGGAAGCTTTGCTGATAAGCTTTTGCGGCATCGTCGGCGGTATTTTGCTGACGGTATTGCTGACTTATTTTTTAGGCAAGGTCACGACGCTAACGGTAGAATTCAGCGTTTCGGTAATAGCTCTGACTTTTGTTGTCGGCTTGCTCGGCGGAGCGTTAGGCGGGCTCTATCCGGCAATGCGTGCGGCAAGGCTTGATGCGGTAGAAGCGTTAAGCTATGAATAAGCTGGATTCGGCTTAAAAACGGAACGTTGGGCAGAACAACTAGGCCACAAATTACTCCAAAAACGTAGGTTATACAGAACTAGCTTGCCTTCAAACTAAAGTTATAAGTTATCGATCCTTTGGCCTTGATCGGCGCATTGCCGAACATTGCCGGTTTGAATTTCGATTTCCTGGCGGCGTCCTCAGCGGAACCGCGGAGCAGTTGGTGCCCGCTGATGGCTTTCGCTTCGACTACATTTCCCTTTGCGTCAAGCTCGACATCGACGGTGACTCTGCCTTCAATATTCGATCTTTGGGCAAGGGGCGAATAGATCGGGGTTACCATCCTAGTGGCATTTTCTACCGTGATATTACCGATATTCAGGAACTCCGGGGCCTTTACAGGCTCAGGTACGACGGGTGTTGGCTGTAATTTCGCGAGTGCAGCGGCGGCCTCATCCTGCATTCTCTTAAGACTTGATTTAGCCTGTTCGTTCGCCCCGTCAAGCT
>JANMSP010000460.1:0-3839 GCA_031389475.1 Pyrinomonadaceae bacterium | reverse complement strand
ACCGCTTAGCACGCTCCGTAACCGTCGCGTTTCTGCCAGTGAATTAATGAATGCGATCCGATCCGCCGATTTTTACCAGTTTGTTGTAAACGCCGAGCAACAAAAACGGCGAAACCCACCGCCCGACGAATGCGCTTTTTTCTTCGCGGCCCGTCAACTCGAGGTAAAGCGAAACCCCGATGGAGCCAAGGGCTGCCCAGAGAAATATGTCGGAAGGCAGTTTTGCGGTCTGTTCTTCGATTGTCCGGGCGACAATTCCTTCCGAATGCTTTTGTGCCTCATCTGTCTTAGAACGTTGTGTAGATGTTCCTGTCATTTTTTTACTCCTTGAAATTTACTAAGGTTTTTTAGGGTCGTGGCCCCAATTCATCAGCGAATATCGCCAATTTGTTTCAGTTGTATCGCCATCCGGTTTTTGGGCCAGATGGCGTCGTATGTAGGCGGCGACCTTGTGAACATGCTTGAGATCGGCCGCAGTGTAATCGTCTACTTTTTTCGCGAGCAATTTAACTATCTTTTGGCCGGATTTATGGCCGACCGATTCGCCTTTGCCGTCTTCCTTGAAGCCGACCTTTTTCGATTCCTCGGTTTCGAGCCATGCATCGGGGTTTTTCGGCGTCATATTCACGAGTTTCTTGAAATTCGTAATTGCTTCCTCATCGTCCATCATCATTTTCCGTTCGCGACCTTTTTCAGAGCTTCGGGTTTGTGAGCGGCCTCATCTCCGCTTTTACCGCTTTCAACAAGAAATTCGGGGTTGTCTTTCGACGCCGCGACCTTGTGGCCTTTTATCTTCATCGGCGCCGTCAATTTTTTCTTAACGGTTCCCGTCGTCTTACCCTGTGACGTTTCCCATTCGACTTTGTCGCCTTCTTTTAACGTTTCAGCCATGATGCGCCTCCGATATTTGATTTCCAAGCTTGTTCGGATTGAAATAGGCGAAGAAACGTGTGATCTTTCCGTCTTCGGTCTCGAGAATGCTGACGCCTTCGTAATTGATGGGGTGTTCGCCATTATCACCGGTACCTTCCGTCGTCCATTCCAAAGCCGATCTGCCGTCAGAAATTATCTTGTTTTTGAAAACCGATCTCACATCGCCGAGCGTGGCCTTGTAATGAGTCCAAAACTCTTTTGCTCCTTCGGCGCCGTGCAGGGTTTTCGACAACGTCACATTTCCCACTATGCATTCATCGGCGAAAAGGCTGGCAATTGTATCGATGTCGTCACCGGTTTCCAACTTCTCAAGCGCATATATAAATTTTTCGGTAATATCTTCCGCCATTTTATTTTCTCCAAAATTATTTTGCTGAGGCAGCCTTAGCCTTCGGCATTTCCTCGCGGCCGGAGGTTTGGCCTTCCTTTTTCAATATCAAGCCGGTTTCCATCAGGCTTTTGAACCTTCGCAAGTCTTCCGAAACCTGCTGTTGCGGCTCTTCGCCGAAGAGCTTGGCGACTAGTGCTCCAAGCACTCCCGCCGGTGGTTCATAAGTCATATTGACCTTGACCTCAGTACCGCGGTTGGTAGTCGGCAGAAAGTGGACGACGCCCGAATTAGGAATATCGGAGCCTTCGAGGGACATCCAGCCGATACGCTGGTTTGCAATATCGCTGGTTACCTCGGCGTCCCATTCGACGCTGGAGCCGAGCGGCGCCTTTGCCTTCCAATGCGAAGTTTTTTCGCCGGTTTTGGTTACGGATTCGAGATGCGTCACAAACTGCGGCAGGTTTTCGAAATTGCGCCAGAAACTGTAAAGCTCCTCGGCGGATTTATTGATCGTTACCGATTTAGTGACATGAACCGGGCCGGAAAGCCAGCTTTGGCCACGACCGGAGCCGTCGGTTTTGGAATTTGTATCGATTCCAAGGGCTTCATAAACCGAGCATTGCCCGGTCGCTCCGCGGACTGCGAGAGCCGCGCCCGCAACAGCTAGGATCGCTCCGGTTACGTCGAATCTCTTGATGCCGTAAGCAATGAGAGCACCGCCGCCCGCGGCAGTAACAATGCGTTCAGTATTGCCGACGTTCTGGGTTGGATTGCCTTGATCTTCGTTTATTTCGTCTATTTCTGTATGGTGCATATTATTTCTCCTCATTTTTGTCATATATTCTGCGTTAAACTTCTAATCTCTATAGTTCAATTCCCAATTGCGGCTCGCCGCTCTATTTGCGGAAAAGCTATGCTTTTCCGTTGCCGGCGGCATAGCCGCAAGATAATTTCCAAACCCAACCGGAAAAGCATAGCTTTTCCGCAAATAGACGGGCGTAGCCCGAAGAAGCGCTGCCATTTACAACTAAGCGATTGAAATATCAAAGAGATGTAGATCAGACCGGTTTCGTCATAATTCATTATTTTCTATTGCCGCCTGATCGATTCCCGTCGTTATAAAGGAAGGCGAAAGAGGCGACGAACTTTCCTTTCCGCTTGCCTGCTGCGTGCCGATGCCGCCCGGACCGGGAAGCAATCTATCGACTAAAGTTAAAATACCCGCGGTAACGCTCGGCAAAAGCGCGTACATCTTGGCGGCGGCTTTTGCCTGGATCGTGATAATTAATTCTGGTTTTCCGTAACGGCATGCATCGATTATTTGAGCTGCGGCACGTTCGACGCCGATCGAAGTTAGCGGTGTCGCATCGCCAAGACTGAATAGCGCAAATTCCTTTTCGTTCTGGCCTTTGAACATTGCGTTCACGTGGCTGCCGGTGCGCATCAGGCCCGGATATACTGTAGTAATATGGATATTGTCTTTCGAAAGCTCGGCTTGCATCGCTGATGAAAGACCGGCCAAAGCGAATTTGCTGGCGCAGTAAGGTGCGAGATGAGGCACGGGCATCTTGCCGCCGATTGAAGATATATTTACAATTCTGCCATCCCCACGCCCACGCATTTCCGGCAATACAGAATGCATCGTGTGAAACGGGCCCCAGAAATGTACGGCCAGAGCCTGGGCAAAATCTTCGGGAGTCTGCAATTCGAGCGGCCCGACCTGGATCACTCCGGCGTTGTTGATCAAAACATCGATCTGCCCGAAACGGCCGCGAACATTTTTGATCAAGCGATCCACCTCATCCTGATTACGCACATCGCAGACCTCAGTAAAAACGTCGGCGCCGCGTAATTCCAGATCATTCTTTGCCTGCAATAATTCGTCGCCGTCGCGAGCACAGATAGCGATCTTTGCACCTTCGTCGGCAAGCTGACGGGCTAGAACGAGACCTAATCCGCGAGAGCCGCCGGTGATGAGAACCGTCTTGTTTTCAAACTCGTATTTAGGCCGCATCAAACGCGACACGGCTATTGCGCCGGCCCCAGCCAAGGCCGCAAAAATTAATTTATTGGTCGTTTTACTCAAATTTCCCCTTGCTTCCTGCCGCTGCTGTATCAACTTGCGACACAATTTACTGAATCAGCCTGAGCCGCAAAAACTGTGCCTTCAATGATATTAGGTGATGCCACCGATAGATTGGTGTATTCCAAATGACAAAGTTAAATGTTAGTTTTAAATCAATATGACAAATGAAGGGCGTGAACCGGTAAGTGTCGAAGCCAAAGAACTGAAGGGCGTCGTCCAACCGAAATTGGTTCGGATAATTTCGTTCGTTATTATAACGGTCTCGCTGGTTGCTTGTACCGTGTTGTGCATCCTTGCGATCTGGAAATTCACCGAATCCGACGCGGTGTGGCGTGCGGTCGCGACTTTTATAGTGGTTAGTATTGCTACGGCTATCTTTACGTTTGTTAATGAAAAATTAGGATAGGAAATCGTCAGAGCCGCGAGCGGCAGCGACCGGGGTTTTATTTACCTCACAATTAAGTGCCCTGGTCGCTACCGCTCGCGGTT
>JANMSP010000432.1:0-1681 GCA_031389475.1 Pyrinomonadaceae bacterium | reverse complement strand
CGCGTGGGAAAAGGGTGCGAACGGGGTTATCCGCAAGCCGTTTCAGAATGAACAGATCCTCACACTGGTCGCCAAAGGCATTAAAAAACGGCGGAAGGAAGAGGAGCATCAGACGCTTCGCCACGTTATGAGCCGCTCGGTCAAACGCGATGCGATCGTCGGCCGTTCGGAAAAGATGGAAGAGATCTTCCGGCTGGTTGACCGTGTAGCACCGGCACGTTTGACAGTTTTGATCACCGGCGAAAGCGGCACAGGCAAAGAGCTAATGGCCAAAGCCATCCACGAAGCCAGCCCGCGCGCCGATAATCCCTTCGTCGTTGTAAACTGTTCGAACATTCCGTCCGAGCTTCTCGAATCCGAGCTTTTCGGCCACACAAAATGAGCGTTTACCGGTGCCGTCGCCGCGAAAAAAGGCCTTTTCGTAGTTGCGGACAGCGGTTCGATCTTCCTCGACGAAATCGGCGACCTGAGACCCGAAACCCAGGTCCGCCTGCTCCGCGTCATTCAGGAACGTGAGTTCACGCCAATTGGCGAGACCGCAGTGGTGAAGGTCGATGTCAGAATTATTGCCGCAACCAATGTCGATCTAAAAGATGCCGTAAAAACCGGCACGTTTCGCGAAGACCTATATTACCGCTTGTCTGTAGTTCCTATCGAACTTCCCTCACTCCGCCAGCGGACCGAGGACGTGCTGCCGCTGACAAAGCATTTCATCCAAAAATATAATGAGGAAAACGCCCGCACGATCTCCGAAAATCTATCGCCAGAGGTTCTCTCGCTGCTCGAAAATTACTATTATCCGGGAAACGTTCGCGAGCTGGAAAATATCATTGAACGGGCCGTCGTGATCGCCGCAACGGACGAGATCACTTTAGAATGCCTCCGCCCGGAAGTCCGCGATCCTGCCCTCGCCTTCGAAATGATTCGCCAAACCGAAGGCACCTCCGCCGACATCGACATAGCCCGCGGCGTAAATTTCTACGACGAAGTAAAGAAATTCGAGATCGACCTCATCCGCCGCGCCCTCGACCAAACCGGCGGCCACCAATCCCGCGCCGCCCGCCTGCTCGGACTGAATGCGACCACACTCAACTCAAAGATTAAAACCTACAACATCCACGCCCGTTCCTGAGATGTACGCGGCAGGGGATCCCGAAAACCGAATTCTATCCAAAAAATTGAAATAAAATCCGCAAAATCATCCACGATGTGCGGTAAAAGTAGGTAAAGCGAATCCGCTAAACACGCTATCCCCTTATTAAATCAACACTTTGGTACCTAATCCGTAGTTTCATGGCTTTTGGCATTGCGATTGCAAATAAATTATTTCCAACAGGACTCAACCCTGAAACCTCTCTAATTTAATTGTTAGCTTTTCGATCTCCCTTCCGGATTTCCGGCTATGATTGTCTTTATCTGGGATCTGCAAGGCACAATCTGCATGATCCTTTTTCGCGGTAATTATTTTTATATACCAACTGCACTTTATAAGTGAATTAGACTTTTGGAGGATGAATATGAAAAAGCTTGTTTATTGCTTTGTACTCTTGTTTTTGACGGCCTTCGGTCAATTCGCGGTACAAGCCCAAACCACTGGTTCCATCTCTGGAACAGTGGTCGATTCGAACGGCCAGGCCGTACCTAACGCAACGGTCGTCGTTTCCGGCGAGGCGGGGCAAGA
>JANMSP010000375.1:0-2362 GCA_031389475.1 Pyrinomonadaceae bacterium | reverse complement strand
TGCAAATTCATGAGTTCTAGCGCCCAATCCAGCGACGGTCGATTCGCCGATCACCAGCAATTTGACGCTTTCCGCTCCGCTGCCGCTTGTACCCGTTGTTTTTCCGCCGGCTCCCGGCAGCAAGCCGACCTTTCTCCGCGTCCGCTGGCCCTGTCTGTACAAAAACGGCATAAAAGGCAGTATCAAAACGCCGCTGATCAAATACACCGCCTGCCAAAATATTAACTTCATCTCTGCCTTGTTCGCCCAAACCGTTATGTTAAAATTTGAACACTCGAATGTTTTTGTCAAATCCCGCTAAATCTTTTCTTGCCTGCTCTCTGGTTTTGATAATTTCGGCGGGCTGCGGTTCCGGGCCGGATAATCGGAATACAGGCCTTACAATCGTTCCCGAAATTAAAAGCGAGTTTCCTTTTTCAACAAAGGAGCCGGAAAATTTTCAGTGCGAAATGATAGTGACTGCGGCCGAAACGGTTCGAACGACATTCATCGCAAAAAAAGGCAGCAAACGCCGAATCGATTATGATTTCGGCACGGCAAGCCAGCGTTCGTTTTTGCAAACTGATAAGGATTATATAATTTCATACGCTAAGAAGATTTACGCGGAAATTGCACCGTCACAGAATTCAGGCACCGCCGAAAACGTGTGGGACGAATTCACCTCGCGGCTGCTGAATGGACGCGGCCAGGCGCAAATCGAAGAGATCGGAACGGAAGGAAACTTAAGGATTTACAAAATAATTATTGGCGAAAGCAGTTTTAGCGAAATATTAATTTACGTCGATCCGGCGATCGGAATTCCGGTTAAGCAGGAATTCTTCAGTGTCAACGGTGATCAAAAAGCACTGCAATATTCGGTCGAATTCAAGAATCTGGTGTTAGAAATAGATGACGGCTTGTTCGAAATACCCAAAAATTTTCAAAAAGTCAGCCCGGCGAATTTTAATTTGAAATGAACGAAATCACTGAAGAACAAAAACAACGTGCCGCCGCTTCGATACGCAACCTGCCGTTTGCGAAAATGATCGGTATGGAACTCGTCGATATGCGCACCGACGAAGCGATTATCAAGATCGAAATGCGCGACGAGCTTCGCCAGCCCGCCGGAGTTCTGCACGGCGGCGTCACTGCGACGCTGATGGACACGGCAATGGCTTTTGCCGTCATCACGCGGCTGGAAGAGGGAGAACGGGCTTCGACAGTAGACCTAACCGTCCATTATCTGCGCCCGCACACCGAAGGCACTTTCACCTGCACGGCAAAAATTGTCCGGGCCGGAAAACGGATATTTACCGTCTCCGCCGATGTAGTGAATGAACAGGGAAAATTGATCGCAACGGCGGTATCGACATATACGAAAGTCTAACGAGTTCGTGGGGTTCATAGAGTTTTAAGAGTTGTAGGGTTTCTTCTCCCAAACTCTCTAAACGCTACTAACTCTCTAAACTCTACAAACTAATTAATGGAGCAGCTAAAAAAATTCGCCCGATATTTCAGGCCGTACAAGTGGTATATGGCCGCCGGGATCGCCTGTATCCTTTTTTCGCTGTGTTTCGGGCTGCTGGTTCCATATCTCGTCGGACAGGCGGTGGATGATCTGACAGCCAGCATTACCTGGGAAAAGATAATTTATTATCCGCTCGTGATACTCGGCGTTAATTTGGCGAGCGGCGTTTTTCTATTTTTGCAGCGGCGTTTTTTGATAAACGCATCACGTCATATCGAATTTGATATGCGTGAAGATTTTTACGCCAGCCTGGTCGATCAGCCGCTCGAATATTTTCAGAACAACCGGGTCGGCGACCTGATGGCACGAGCGACCAACGACCTCGCCGCTATCCGCCAGATCGTCGGTCCGATGATCCTTTACAGTTTCCAGGCGATTTTTGCACTCGCGATCGTGGTGCCGATCCTGATGAATATTTCGGTCAAGCTCACGCTTTTGCTGCTGATCCCGATGCCGCTTGTTTCTCTGACGGTAAAAATCCTCGGCGAGCAGATACATAAACGCTTCGAGAAAATCCAGGAATTCTTTTCCGACATTACCGCACGGACGCAGGAAAATCTAAGCGGCGTGCGAGTCATTCGTGCCTACGCGCAGGAAGATTCCGAGATCGAGGAATTTCAAAAGCTCAACCGCGAATACGCCGCACAGAACATTCGCCTTGTAAAATTCTCGGCGGCGATGCGGCCTTTGCTGTTCTTTTTCATCGGGCTTGGGTTTGTGATAATCGTCGCGGTCGGTGTGCCGATGGCCGTTCGCGGCGAGATCACGGCCGGTGATTTCACGGCGTTCATCCTATATTTGCAGCGGATGATCTGGTATCTGATCGCACTCGGCTACGTCGTCAATCTTTATCAA
>JANMSP010000441.1:0-3611 GCA_031389475.1 Pyrinomonadaceae bacterium | reverse complement strand
GGCACCACACAATTCGAGGACTGCCACTCTGAACTTAAGGATTTACAAAATCTGCGGTTAATGTGAATATAATTCCTGTGATCCGTTTACTCGTAATCTCAATTTTGGTTTTGTCCTCGTCTTTAGCGGCTTTCGCTCAGCAGCGTCCGCTGATTACGGATGATATCGACATCACCCCGCAAGGGGCGATTGAAATCTCGGCCGGCGTCGATTTTCTGCAGAATGTTAAGTTTCCGCTTTCCGGATTGAAGGGTGATCTGACCCGCGTCGGCGATATTCGCATTCGCCAGGGCTTCGCTTCGAATGTCGAACTTCAGATAGAAGGAACGCTGCAAAACTTCCTGGCGATAAATTCTCAGACCATTCCATCGCCGATACCGCTTAACGTCACCGGCAATTCGACCAGCGATTTTGACGACATCAGCGTTTCCGCGAAGATCAAACTGCTGAACGAACGCAAAAATCTCCCCGCTGTCGGCCTGAAGTTCGGGTTTCAGCTTCCTAATACCGATCAAGCCCAGGGCATCGGAACAAACCAAATTAATATCTTTAGCAAGATCATCGTCCAGAAAAAATTTGGAAAAAAGGCTGGACAGAATTCGCGTGCGAACATTTACGGCAATATCGGATTAGGCATTATGAATGCCCCACTCGCGAATTTTACGCAAAACGATGTTCTCCTTTACGGCCTTGCCGGCATTTTTCGGTTTAACAAGCGTGTGAATATTGTCAGCGAAGTAAACGGAAGGATCAGCACGCGTGCCGGAGACGCGCCGCTCGGCACGGAAAGCATCGGGCAATTCCGTATTGGAACGCAGATAAACGCTTCCGGGCTTCGTTTTGACACGGCTGCGATCTTTGGCCTTACCCGGTTCAGCCCGCGAACCGGCGTAACGTTCGGTGTCACCTACGAATCACCAAGTTTCTTCCCGATCGCAAAATAATTCAAATATTTATCGGCGAATTCCCGTGTCCCAAATTCGGCGCGGTTCGTATCGCCTGAGTCACAAAATCCTTCGACAATTTAACCGCTTCCGCAAGGCTTTTTCCCAAAGCCATATTCGCCGCAATAGCGGATGATAAGGTGCAGCCGGTTCCATGCGTCGCGGTAGTTTCAATATATTCGTCTTCAAAAACGTGGAGTTCGTCTCCGATGAATAGATGATCTTTGGCCTTTCGTTCAATTTCCGAATTTGAAATTTCAAATTTGAGATCTGATATTGGTAGATGCCCGCCTTTTACCAAAACATTCCGCGCTCCCATCGACCGCATAATTCTTGCCGCTTTTTCGATGTCGTCTGCCGTTTTGATCGAGATTCCCGAAATACGCTCGGCTTCCGGAATATTCGGTGTGATCACATCCGACAATGGGAACAGCAGTTCGATAAGTGCCTGCAAAGCCGACTCGTCAATTAAATCAAAACCCGAAGTCGAACGCACGACCGGATCGGCGACAATATTTTTTAACCCGTATTCCTTTATCAGCCGGGCCGTTTCTTCTATCACGTCACGCGTCGGCAGCATTCCGGTCTTGACGGCTTCAATTGCATAATCCTGTATTATCGGTTCGAATTGCCCGCGGACCGTTTCCGCTGTCTGATGAACGGCTCCAAAAACACCTGTAGTATTTTGAAACGTAATCGAAGAGATCACCGCGGTTGCGAAACAGCCAAATGCCGAAAAAGTTTTGATGTCAGCAATTATTCCCGCACCGCCTGACGGGTCGAGTCCTGCGATGGTCAGGCAAATCTTTGATTTTACGCTATTCATTAGTGAAATCTCTAAATTGTCTTATATTTCCGAGTTCGTTCAAAAACCGGATTGCTGCAAAGCCCCTCGCTCCGGAATCAAACACCGATCTGTAATTTGTCGCGTTTATACCTCCGAGGGCGAGTACTGGAAAGTCACCCAGCTTGTCGCAGACTTGCTTAAGTCCGGCCAATCCAACAGTTTCGCCTTTTCCCGGTGATTCGAATACCGGCCCATACACTACGAAATCCGCTCCGTGTTTCGCTGCGGATTCCGCTTCGGCCAGCGAATGTGTCGAAACGCCGATAATAAATTCTTCCGGGAAGTTCCGCCGAATAACATCCGCCCGCAGTGAATTTGCCGGTAAATGAACGCCGTCTGCCTTTCCGGCCAAGGCAATATCAGCACGGTCGCTGACCAATAATTTAGTTCCTGATCCAAATGTTATGGAGCTGGCCATGGACACAAGTTCGAAAAGCAGCTTAGCCGTCAGATTCTTCTCTCTTATTTGAAACAATTCTATTCCGCCTCCGATCGCAGCTCGAAGCGTTTCCAGTATCTCAATTTTTTTTTCGTTGAAATTCGCGGGGTTCGAGTCGCCCTTCGTAATCAGGTAAACCAGCGGGACCTTCGGAAGGCGGCTATTTTCCGGCATTGTCGTTTTTTCCAGTCAACAGTGCGACGCTTTGCTTGAAATGCGCGGCTTCCCAGAACGCGATCAGCAGATTCACCACGCCGAGGCCGGTGACCGCTCCGCGAAACCAATTCGATGCGACGGTTTTCTGCAAGATCGGAAATCCGGCGCGGTCCGAGACGAATACCAATAGATAATTATCCGCCCAATTGCCGAATAGCGTATCCCACGGCGAGAGTATGAGATAAACGCCGAGCAACAGGCAAAGTATTATAAAAAAAATGACGGTCAGTTTCTCAACCATAACCGTCAAATTATAACTTTAATTTGTTTGTATAAACAAACGAAAAATTGTTGTGTGGCCTACTGAGGCACGGCCATTCCGCGCACGCGTTCGCTGACGTCCCGAAAGTTAATATTCTCAGCATAAACCTGCTCGAAATACTTTCCTGCATTTTCGGTATCGCCTTCGGCTTCATACGCTCCGGCCAGTTCGTACCATAAGCCCTGTTTTTCGTCGTCACTCAGGCCTGGTGTTTCGAGCGTCCGCTGAAACCAGGTCAATGCCAGATTTGGCATTCCTTTTTGCATAAAGCAATGTCCAAGCAGATTCGAACACGAAAAGAACCGCCGCGTTCCGTCATTCGGGTCTACAAGTGCAATAGCCTTCTGGAATTCTTTGATAGCTTCTTCGATCAGTCCCATTTCCTGATAGGCAACCGCGGTATGATAGTGCGTGTCATAGTCCGAATCATCAATGGGATTTCCCTCATCTCCGAACCCAAGCTCGTTTCGCAGATCCACCATGTCAAAGTTTTGGGCTTCTACTATCGGCTCTGGCGGCAATACGTCAGTTGGCGCCGCGACAACCGTCTTCTCATCTTTGGTATCGAATGCGGCCAAATGGGCTTTCAACCCGTCGATCTCTGCCCGGTCGCCGAATTCCGAGTGTAGGTCGGCTATCGCCTTTCCGGCCAGATCGGTGTAGCCGTTCTCGATGTAAAATTCGATGCTTTCGACTTCTTTCTTGAGCCTGTCGTCGTCCGGCGCTATAAAGCCAAAATCATCAGCATTCATTTCGCCGAATGTATCTGTAGATACCGGAACGGCAAATTCCGTCCCGCTGTCGCCGGCAACTATCTCGAATGTCTCCAAACCGCTTATTGCCGGTTGAGATCCATTGACGGCAGCGAATTCTGATTCAGGCTCACCAATTTTAGCTGTGGTT
>JANMSP010000306.1:0-3870 GCA_031389475.1 Pyrinomonadaceae bacterium | reverse complement strand
ATCCTGAACCAATTTTTGTCGGTTTTTGACTGGACCGCGGACATCCTTGTCCGCAACTATTAGCGGAACAGAATGTCCGCGTTCCGCCGCAAAAATTTTATTTCAGCGCGTTCTATCTGATGTATAATCCGGATAGATTTCCAACTTTGTGAGGTTTTCCATGTTTCGCAGTACGCACATTCTTAAATCGATTTTCGCTTTTTTGGTACTCTTTTCGATGAGTTTCCACAGTATTCCCGTTTATGCTACCGATCTTGTCGGCAGTGACGATCTGGCCGGCGGTGCCAGCGTTTTCGTATTTCGCGAATCGCGGAAGAAACCGCAGGAACGTGCCGGCGGAAGTGTTAGCGGCGGCGGTGGAGGCGGCGGCAGCAATGTTTCGTACCGGGCTAAGGTCAACGCCCAGATCGCGGCAACGCGCAAGAAAAAAGCATCCGCCGCGAAGGCGAAACAGGCACAGCTTGCCGCCGCCAGGAAACGCGAACGGGTGGCAAAACTCAAATTGTCGAACACATTTGCGGCTAAGGGCGAGAGCTTGATGGAAACCGGCGATTCCGGTGGAGCCGTGACGGCTTTCCGCGAATCGATCAAATTAAACGCGAAAAATACCGCGGCCATTCAAGGATTAAGTGATGCATTGACGGCGAAGGGAATCGAGGTCGGCGGTGCCGATTACAATGAAGCTGCCGTCGGATATTATACGGAGGCCGTAAAACTCGACCCTAGAAATGAAGTTGCGTTCACTAAACTCGGCGAGACCCACGATGCGAAGGGCCGCAATACGATGGCGCTTATTAATTACGAAAAAGCTCTGGCGATCGATCCGGCGTTGTCCTCGCTTTATATGCCGGTCGGACTGGCTTATGTCGAGGCCGGTGACGCGGCGAAGGCTGATTTCTACCTGAACAAAGCCGAAGCCTCCGGTGCGGACGGTGCGGATGCGAGATTTGCACGCGGTGTTCTGCTTTACAAACAGAATAAAAATGAGGAAGCACTGGCAGTATTTGACCGTATCGCCGCAACCGAGCCCCTGAATGGCGGGGCGCAATACCAGCGGGCAGTGATCCTGGAAAAAATGGGGCAGAACGATAAATCGATTGCCGCATATAAAGATGCATTGAGGATCGATCCGAATTATGCGGCGGCGTGGTTCGATATGGGCGTCATTCATTACAACAAGGGCCAATACAACGACGCGTTGAATGCCTATCTAAATGTTGTAAGGATTGACAGCACAATCTACAAAGCTCACGCCAATCTGGCCAGCACATACCGTCAGCTCGAACGTTTTGCGGATGCGAATGCGTCATATAAATTGGCCGAGCCGGGATATAAGACCGACCCTGATCTTTACAGTGAATGGGGTTTCTGTCTCGGCAAGACCAACGAATGGGACAAGGCGGCGCAAAAGCTGGAAACGGCGCGTACACTTAGCCCGAACGCGGTCGATTACACGAATCTCGGTTGGGCTTATTACAATCAGGGGCAGATCGATAAGCAAAACAAACGCGAAGCTGAAGCACAAGCGAACTTTGCGCTGGCAAAAACGAACCATCAGAAAGCCGTGGAACTCGATCCGAAATTAGACGCGGCGTATTTGAATCTCGGTTCGGCAAACAATGGGCTTGGTGATTACGACGGGGCGGTCGCCGCTCTGAATACGGCGAACACCTTGAAACCGGACTGGGCGATTGCCCTGAATCAGCTTGGCCTCGGCTATCGCGGGCAGAATAATCTTTCCGCTGCGCTTCAGCAATTCAATCGGGTTGTCGTACTGGACGGCAATAATGTGATGGGCCTGTTTAATCTCGGCTCGACACAGTATGCATCAGGCGATAAAAAGGGAGCGAAAAAGTCGCAGGATCGATTGAAAAAAATCAACCCCGACCTAGCTAACCGGCTCGGCAATGTTATTGCCGGTAAATTGATCGACGAGGGAACCCGAAGAATCAAGGACAAGATCAAGATTCCCGGACTTCCATTCTAAAACGGAACGCGGACATCCGTGTCCGCGGCAACGGTCGCGGACACAGATGTCCGCGTTCCAGTAAATAATTGAGAAATGCGGTTCGAGAGAGCCGCATTTTTTTGTATAATCGAGAGTTTACCTATGCCCAAAAGAACAGACATACGCAAAATTCTCATTATCGGCTCAGGCCCTATCGTCATTGGACAAGCCTGCGAATTTGACTACTCGGGAACGCAGGCTTGCCGCTCGCTGAAGGAGGAAGGTTTTGAGGTCGTGCTCGTAAATTCGAATCCGGCGACGATCATGACCGACCCGGAGATCGCCGATCACACATACATCGAGCCGCTGACGCTGGAAACGCTGACCGCAATCATCGAAAAGGAACGGCCGGACGCTTTGCTGCCGACGGTCGGCGGGCAAACGGGATTGAATTTATCGGTCGAGCTTTATGAAAAGGGTATTTTGGATAAATTCGGTGTTCAGCTAATCGGAGCCAACATCGACGCTATCAAGGTCGGCGAAGACCGCGAGCTTTTCAAGAAAGCAATGGACGAGATAGGCATTCCGTCGGCGAGAGGCGGTTTTGCACACACTTGGGAAGAAGCTGAAAGGATCGTCGAGGGAATCGGCTATCCGGCGATCATCCGGCCGAGTTTCACATTGGGCGGAACCGGCGGTGGAACGGCCTATAATCCGGAAGAATTTGAAGAGATCGCTAAGAACGGGCTGGCCGCATCACCGAATTCGCAGATTCTGATCGAAGAGTCGATACTCGGTTGGAAGGAATATGAGCTCGAAGTAATGCGCGATCTGAATGACAACGTCGTCATTATTTGCTCGATCGAGAATTTTGACCCGATGGGCGTACACACCGGCGATTCGATCACGGTTGCACCGGCGCAGACTCTGTCAGATGTCGAATATCAGCGTCTGCGCGATATGTCGATCGCCTGCATCCGCAGGGTCGGCGTTGAAACAGGCGGATCGAATATTCAATTTGCAGTGAATCCGGAAAACGGAGATGTGCGGATAATCGAAATGAATCCGCGTGTGTCACGTTCATCAGCACTGGCATCGAAGGCGACTGGATTCCCGATTGCGAAGATCGCCGCGAAACTGGCGGTCGGCTATACTCTAGACGAAATTCCCAACGACATCACGAAGAAAACACCGGCGTCATTTGAGCCGACCATAGATTACGTCGTAACGAAGATCCCAAAATGGGCGTTCGAGAAGTTTCCGGGTGCCGAAGATGTTTTGGGAACCCAGATGAAATCTGTCGGCGAGGTGATGGCGATCGGGCGTACGTTTAAGGAAAGTTTGTTTAAGGGTCTGCGGTCGCTGGAAGCTGTAAAGCCATTGAGATTGATCGATGTTCCTGAAAATGAATTACAGCGAAAGCTTGCACGACCGAATTCGCAGCGATTTTCTTATATTACCTATGCGTTGCAGAACGGCTATTCGATTGAGGAAGTTCACAGGCTGACAAAAATCGATCCATGGTTTTTGGAGCAGGTCCAGGAAGTGATGAAGCTGCAGGAGCAGATCGATTCGAAGGATTTGAGCGAGATTTCGGATGATGTGATGCGGCTGGCGAAGGAGTTTGGATTGTCGGATCGGCGATTGTCATTTTTGACGGGAACCACCGAGTTGGAAGTCCGCGACTATCGGAAAAATGCAGGAATCGTGCCGGTTTACAAGCGTGTCGATACATGCGGAGCGGAATTCGAATCGTTTACGCCGTATCTTTATTCGACATATGAGGAAGAATGCGAAGTGGAGCCAAGTGATCGGAAAAAAATCATGATCCTTGGTTCCGGGCCGAACCGAATCGGGCAGGGAATCGAGTTCGATTATTGCTGCTGCCACGCTTCGTTTGCCCTGCGCGACGCGGGTTTTGA
>JANMSP010000223.1:0-3523 GCA_031389475.1 Pyrinomonadaceae bacterium | reverse complement strand
TTCCATCCTTCTATGGGAACGGCCGTTAGCATCGAATTCATTTCCTTAAAGAAATTTGCCGGTGCAAAATTGATCTCGGAAACCGCCGGAACGCCGCGGACTGACATATAATCGGCCCATGAAAAATTCGGTGTGATGCCCTGCGCCGCAGGAAATGAAATTTTGTTGTAACGGTTATCCGGATTTCGCATCTCGACTGGGCCGAGCGATGCTCCCGCAAGCCGCGTCTGAACTTCCATCACGGTTTTCGCATTCGCAGCCGCCGTGTCCGCGTTATCGCCGAGAAGTTTGAAGATACTCGTTATGTAATCAACAAATTTCTGACGCGTTTCAACTGATTTCGCATCGTCTTTTGTATAATAATCGCGATTCGGTAGCGTTAACCCACCCTGTCCGGCGTTGATAATAATGACATTCGAATTTTTCAGATCGGAACCTGCAGCGAAACCGAAAACGGCAGGCAACCCCGATTTATGCATTGCGGCGATCTGACGCTGAAGATCCTGAACTGTTTTTATTTTATCGATTCCATTAAAATAAGGCTTCAGCGGCTTCACACCGGCTTTATCGATCGCGGCTTCGTCCATGCAGGCCGAATAAAAATTCCCGATCAACTGCGTATCCGTACCGGCGGCTGACTTTGTTTTGGCGGCATCCTCCAAAATTTGGCGAAGGATAGCGTTATTGTTGTCCCGCAGGATATTGAACGTTCCCCAACTCGATTCGGTTGAGGGAATGTCGGTGGATTTCAACCAGGTGCCGTTAGCATACTGGAAAAAATCGTTGCACGCATCAGTCGTTGTGTCCATTCGTTTCGTGTCGAAGCCCCTGTTTTGGGCCGTCAGAAACGCGCACATCGAAAGTAAAATGGCTGCGGACACCATAACGCGAAAAATCGAATTACGCATATTTTGCTCCTCTAAATCTTAGTTAGTTCTCCTGATAATACGGTCAAGGGATAAAATAGTTTTGCCGGGCAGAAGCCTGACCGTTAGGAAGGGCTTTTTCGGCACCGGACAAAAGAAAGCCCTCCCTTACGGTCAGGCTTCTGCCTAAATAACTGGAACAAATTTCTCTCGCACTTTTTCTCTTAACTCGTTTGCCAATTCCTTACGGTTCGGATTCTGCACCGGCTTATCGCCGAAATTTATCGTTGCCGTGAATTGCTTCAGCATGAATATCCGAAACAGGTGATCGAGAAAACCGATATCTTCCCACCAACAAACATTTGAAGCGGACATCTCACCTTCAGTCGTGCGATAGCTGATTGCCGCATAGGAAACGGGTAAATCGCTTTTTGCCGCGAATTCCAAAAATGAAGAATTAAACGGCAAAATATCCTCGCCCTTTGTGCTAGTGCCTTCAGGAAACAGCATTACGCCTTCGCCGTTGTTTAGCCGGTCGATTATCAGGGCACCGGCCCGTGGAATGTCACGCCGGTTCTTGCGGTCGATAAACACCATGCCCATGTTGCGGACGATCGGTCCTGCGACGGGCCAGTTTTCGATGTCGCTTTTAGCAACGAAAATGCCGTCGGCGGCTAACCTGAGCGCGGGAATATCGGCATAACCCAAATGATTGCAGACCAGAAAAAAAGGCGGTTCTGGGGGCGTGCCGGTTACCTCGATTTTCATCCTGGAAATTAGCGCAAAATTCTTCGACCAACGCCAGAAAGTATACTGTCGCCAAAACTGCTTATTAGGAACGAAATAACGTGTCATCCACCAAAACGAATATACGGCGAGCGTCGCAATGACGAAAACTGCAAATCGGAGCGAAGCACGGATTTTTCTCATTGGGTTGCGGAAATTATTCTTTCTCGATCTTGGTAAAATTGTATCGCAGCAAAACCCGCATCGGCAAAACCTTCCCGCTGCGCTCCGCCGGACGCCAGTTCATTTTCATCACTGCCGCAACCACTGCTTCGTCCAAACCGAAACCAGCCCACCGCATAATTTCCGTTCGTTTCACTGCACCGGACTGGTCAATATCCACCGAAATATCGACCGTCCCTTTCGCGTCATAAAGATATGCCGTCCGCGTATATTCCGGTTTTATTCTTTTATAAGGCATCGGCGGGTGAAAAGTTTTATCTTTCGTGGAATCTGGTGACGGAACCTCTTCAATTGATGCAACTGGATTTTCAGCCTTTTCAATCTTATAGACGTCGGTAATCTTTGCGGCGATACCAATTGAAATTTCTTCGGCCGACTTAAGCAGAAGCTTCGCGGCTTCGACTGTGGAATTCGCTTCAAAGCTCCGCAAATCCCAAAAACTCAACCGTCCGGTCCGTCCGCTAACTAAATATAAAACGCTGAATGCCTCATAATATTCGGGCTTTTCAAATGAACTCCTGCGAAGCGAGCCTGTTCGAACCATCAGAAAATAATCGCAGCCGATCACCGCCGCAATTCGTTTAGCTTCGCTCGCCGTCATATTGAAAGCATTTTCAATTGCGACCGATTTAAAAGCGGTTTCGCTCAGCGAATTGTCCAGAATGACCAATTTGGAAGTCGGTGAAACGTTCACACCTCCAGCAAACTTCTCGGTTAGCGGCGTTTTTTCGGGAGTTAAAATCGCTAGTTTTTGAGCGGGAATCTGCGACGGAATACCGAAAAGAACGATGAATAGCGAAGCGACATTAAAAATGAATCCGATTTTATGCATGATAAAGCGCCGCCACTTTGTCCTTCAACTCAACCGGGAAGCAAACTCGGTGGATTCTATAGGCTTCCTGCAGCCCGCGGACAGCGGCACTTACTTCGGAGATCTCGCGGATTCTCGGCTTTGAGAACCCTTCTTCGACATAGATTAGATTCTTCGGATTAGCGGTGTCTTTGGTATAAAAATAATGCGGAACGTCACCGGCTTTGTCTTCGATAAAATAATAATCGGTATCGTAACCCGCATTTGCGACCAGCGTTCGAGCCTGATCGACGAATTCCGTTCTCGCCTCTTCCGGCATGTCGAGATCGAAAGCTTTGAAAAGCCTGCGGTTCAAGAACCGTTTCGACAGATCGGAAAGTATCGGATCATCGGCCCGTTGCCACTGCTTTATATAATAGATGACGTCCGAATCGTCAATCTCCAAATGCTCCTTCAGCGACAGCTTCTCTCCCTTCAAAATCGTCTCGAACGCCGTTCCCGCCAAATACCAGATCGGCATGCCTTCTTTGTATAGATGAAGCGCACGCCGCAGCAGCGAATGAAGTACCGATTCCGCCGCCCGCAATGTCCGGTGAAAATAAACCTGCCGGAACATATAATAACGGGCCTGCAAGTAATCCTCGACCGCGTAAATACCGCGGGCCGAAACATAGAGCTGGTCAGTTTCTTCGTTTATCTCAAGGGATTTGATGATCCATTCCAGGTCGTAAACACCGTATTTCACGCCGGTCATCAGCGAATCGCGAAGCAGATAATCCATCCGGTCAACATCGAGCTGCGATGAAACAAGCTGCGCCAGAGCCATCGGCCGAAATGTGCCCCTGATTATATCCGCAACATCTCCCGCAAGGCGCGG
>JANMSP010000181.1:0-6511 GCA_031389475.1 Pyrinomonadaceae bacterium | reverse complement strand
CAAGCTGACAGTCATTCGCGCCAAAATGCATCGAACGCCACGCTGACATCGGTGGAAGATCACCAATTTAATGTAAAAGACTGTGAAGACTTGTTGCGGCACCAATTCGGCACAAACGACTTAGCCGGATTCGGCCTTGACGGCAAAACGGAAGCTGTTCGTGCAGCCGGAGCTTGCCTGCAATATGCTCATCACACACAGAAAGCGTCCGCAGAACATATTTCCTCGATCAACTATTTTGCATCGAGTGATTTCATGGTGCTCGATGCAATTACCCTACGGAATCTCGAAGTAGTTCAATCGAGAAACGAAACCGCGAAACGTGTTTTGCTGAGCGTGATCGATGAAACGGTAACCGGAATGGGCGCCCGGCTGTTGCGTTCATGGGTCTTGCGCCCGTCGATCAAAAGAAGTGAAATACAGACTCGATTATCGGCGGTCACCGAACTGACAGAATCGATATTGCGGGACAAGATGCGTTTTCTTTTAAAGGAAGTGTCCGATCTTGAACGGCTTGTCGGAAGGCTGAACCTTGGAACGGCGTCGGCCCGCGATCTACTTTCACTAAGCCAATCGCTGTCGCGGACGCCGGACATAAACACTTCCCTTTCCGATGCAAAGTCGCTTTTACTTCAAGTTCTTTCGGAAAATATTTTCGAAATGCCGGACGTGCGCGACTTGATAAGCAAATCGATTTCAGACGAACCGCCCATTAATTTGGGTGACGGCGGTACTATCCGAAGCGGTTTTAACGCCGAACTGGATGAGCTGCGCGACATTTCCCGTTCCGCAAAACAAACCATCGCCGCTTTCGAAGATCACGAAAAAACGCGGACCGGTATCGGGAATCTCAAAGTTCGGTTCAATAACGTATTCGGCTATTACATCGAAATTTCAAAGGGAAATGTCTCACGCGTTCCAGAAGATTACGAACGCCGGCAGACTTTGACCAATGCGGAGCGGTATACGACACCGGAACTCAAGGGATGGGAAGCAAAAGTTCTGGGAGCGGAAGAAAAGATAATCGTTCTGGAAACACGTCTGTTTCAAGAAGTTAGAGACCGCGTTCGGCAGGAAACGCAAAAGCTGCAATCTACCGCCAGAGCACTCGCGACACTGGACGCTCTCGCTTCCCTGGCGGAAACAGCGATGCGGCGAAACTATGTAAGTCCGATCTTACATGACGGCGATGAGATCGAAATAAAAAACGGCCGGCACCCTGTCGTCGAGGCGTTTTTGAGCGATTCGTTTATTCCGAACGATGTTTATCTAAACAATTCGACTGACCGGCTGCTAATAATCACCGGCGCGAATATGGGCGGTAAATCTACGATTTTGCGGCAGTTAGCGTTAATTCAAATCCTTGCGCAAATCGGATCTTTCGTTCCGGCGACATCGGCCCGGCTGCCGATAGTCGATCGTATCTGGACGCGTGTCGGTGCTTCGGACGATCTAGCATCCGGACGTTCGACGTTTATGGTCGAAATGACGGAAACGGCAGCGATTCTTCATAATTCGACGCCGCGAAGTTTGATTCTGTTAGATGAGATCGGCCGCGGCACCTCGACATTTGACGGGCTTTCGATAGCCTGGGCAGTCGCCGAATATCTGCATAATTCCCCGGATCATTCGGCAAAAACTTTGTTCGCAACGCATTACCACGAAATGACCGAACTGGCTGAAAGCCTTCCGGGCGCAAAAAACTATCAGATTTCGGCGACCGAAAAAGACGGTGAGGTCGTATTTTTGCATAAATTACAGAAAGGAAAGGCATCCAAATCGTACGGTATTGCCGTAGCTCGTTTGGCCGGATTGCCGCAGCAGGTGATCGAGCGGGCGAAGGATGTACTTGCAAAACTGGAGCGTTATGAGCTTGCGGTATTCGCCGACGAAAAGAAAAACGGCCTTCAAGCAGCGGCGATGCGGCAATCGGCTTCGCAGGTTTCGCTGTTTGCGATTTCAAATGAAAATGCCGTGAACGAGCTGCGAAATATTGATATCGATTCTTTGTCTGCAAATGAAACGAAGATGCTTTTGAAAAATATCAAGGAAAAAATCGTTTAGGTAAAACATAAGGTGTCGCGCCCTCGACACTTAACCTTTCACAACAATCTCAGGAATCACATGAACTATCGATCAATCGAAGAAAAAGTCGGCCAGCTATTTTTCATTGGGATGCCCGGCCCGGATCTAGACGAGCAAACACAGAAATTGCTGAAAGACATTCAACCCGGCGGCGTATGCCTTTTCGCCCGCAATATTCGCGAAGCCGGGCAAACGCGAGATCTCCTTGATTCGATAACGAAAACTCTGCCGATTCAGCCCTTTTTGAGTCTCGATCAAGAGGGCGGACTGGTCGATAGGCTAAGACGAATTCTCACGCCGATGCCCGCATCCGGAAAATTCACTAAGTCTGAAGACGTTAAAAAATTCGCCGAGATTGTCGCGGAAGCCGTGAGAATTCTCGGATTCAATGTTGATTTCGCACCCGTTGTCGATGTAATTGACGGATCAAGATCGAGATTCTCGAATGGGCTTCACTCGAGAGCGTTTGGAAGATCTGCCGACGAGACTGCCGAACTTGCGGGAGCTTTTCTCAATGCTCTACAGGAAAACGGCTGTCTCGGCTGCATCAAACACTTTCCAGGCCTAGGCGCGTCCGAGGTCGATTCGCATGAGGAGCTGCCGATTGTCGAATTAGAAATAAACGAACTTAATAGCATCGATCTACATCCATACAAACAGCTTTTGAAGACAGACGAAGTTGCCGCCGTAATGATCGCCCACGCCGCGTATCCAAAACTTGACTTGCAGGAAACAGATCAAAATGGCAAACTTTTACCTTCTTCCCTTAGTTTCAACATCGTCACAAAATTATTAAGACAACAATTAGGGTTCGATGGTCTAGTTCTGACCGACGATTTGGAGATGGGAGCGATCTTAAAAAATTACGGCATCGGCGAAGCCTGTGTTTTAGCGATAAAGGCCGGGGAAGATATGCTGTCAATCTGTGCCGGTGTTGAATCTATCTATGAAGGACATGCAGCGATAACAGCAGCAGTCGAAAGCGGCCGCATTTCCGAATCGAGATTAGAACAATCATTGAGACGAATTGAAGCCGCGAAATCTAAACTTAGTCCACCGCTTCCCTTCGACACCGACAGATTAAACTCTCTTTCCAACGCCATCATCGAACTCAATGATTGCCTAAATTAGACTCACGGAGGATTTACAATTTTGCGTCAATACTTATCCTTATTCTGCGGCCTGATGCTGCTTTTTTCGATGTCTTGCCGAAAGGCTAACACGGATTTCGTTACCGTCGCGTTGCCGGAGAGCTTTTCCACGCTCGACACGCTCACGACCACTGCATCCGATTCAGCCGCGGAACGGGTGCGTAATTTAATGTTCAATTCTCTGGTCGAAAAAGACGCAAATTTCGATTATGTCGGCGAACTCGCCTCGGACATTAAGACTTCGGACGACGGATTGACAATAACATTTACGCTTCGTGACGGCGTGAAATTTCATAATGGCAAAGATTTCACATCGGCGGATGTAAAATACACCTTCGATGAGCTTTTCAAAAGTAATGGATATAAATCAGGAGCCTTTTTCGACACTGTTGATGGAAGCCGCGTCGCACATATAGTTTCGATGGCCATCCCCGATCCTAAAACGGTTGTTTTTACTGTTGGACGTCCGGCCCTGCGAAATCAGCTCCTGTCTAATTTGGTCGCAATTCCGATAATTGCGGAAGGTACGGTGGAACAGCAGAAGTCGAACCCGGTCGGATCGGGCCCATTTAAGTTTGTCAGCTTTGATTCGTCGCAGAATATCGTTGAATTTTCTGCCCACACCGAATACTGGGAAGGCGCACCGAAGATCGCCAAGTTGCGGGTGAAAACCGTTACGGATGCGAGTGCGTTGCAAGCCGAACTTAAGACTGGTGACGTAGATATTGCTCCCGTGCCGTCTAACCTGCCACCTGATACTCTAAAATCACTTGGCGATGTCCCAAATTTAAAGGTCGAACAATTCGATGGCTCAAACATTCAATACGTGGGCTTAAACACTCAGTCGCCGCCGCTTAATAACGTAAAAGTCCGGCAGGCGATCGGCTATGCAATCGACCGCGAAAAAATAATACGTGAGCTTTTATATGGGCAGGCGAAGATTTCGAGTTCCATCTTGCCGGTAAATTCCTGGGCGTATTCCGCCGGGGCTCAATACTCTTATGAACCGGCAAAGGCCCGGCAGCTGCTAAAGGAAGCCGGATACAAAAACGAACCGGTCAAATTTAAATTTTCGACGGGAAATGCCGCTTTTAACCAATATGTGCAGGCTATCCAAAGTTCGCTGGTTGATGTGGGCCTTGTAGTAGATATCGACCCTGCTGATCCGGGCACGCTTCGACAGCAATTAGCTCAAGGACAGTTCCAGTTAAACACAGGCGTCTGGATCGGCGGCAATCAAGACCCTATTTTCCTTAAGGACTTATTTACCACCGGCAAAATTCCGGGAGGTTCAATTAACTGCTGCAACCGCTCCCGTTACAGCAACGAGGAGGTAGATAAGATCATCGACGAAGCCATCAACACCACAGATCGAACAAGATCCAAAGAACTCTACGTGAAAGCCTGGGAAATTGTAAGCAGTGAACTGCCTCTGCTGCCGCTCTGGTATCCGGCGAATATGGTGGTCGCGAATAAGCGAATCGGAAATATTAAAATCGGCCCGAGCGGCGACTGGAGCTTTATTAAAGACATTACCGTAAGTAATTAGCGGACAAAAGTCAGTACCGGGAGCGACAGCGGCCAGGTTCTTCGTCTTGTCAGTACCGAGATCGGTAGCGACCGGGGTTACTAATCGACCGCGGTCGAAGAACCCGGTCGCTATCGCTCCCGGTACTGACTCGCCGGTCAAAGACTCAACTTGACAAACTTTGTCTAAATTGTAAAATTACTGTTTGCGACGCGGGAATAGCTCAGTGGTAGAGCGCGACCTTGCCAAGGTCGAAGTCGCGAGTTCGAATCTCGTTTCCCGCTCCATTTTTTGAAACTATAAAGGCGAAAGGATAAAGCGCCCGCAAGCTTTACTTTATCCTTTCGCCTTTATCCTTTATCCTTTCAAGATCGGCGGCGTAGCCAAGTGGTAAGGCAGAGGTCTGCAAAACCTTTATTCATCGGTTCAATTCCGATCGCCGCCTCCATTAACCTCCCTTTTTACAACAGTTTACAGGTGAGAAATTTTCGACGATTTTCGGGCTGAGTCGCATTATCGTATGATTATCGTAACCCTGTGCACTTCTAGCCTGCTTTTTCCGTTTTTTTTGGTTCCAGGTCTTCCATTGACCTTATCGCATCAAACTTGTGCTCGTCGGAAGGATGGGCGTATCGCATTACCATTCGCAGACTGGAATGGCCAAGCAAGGCGGCTAGGGTAAGCAGATCGCCTGGCCGCCGTTCAAGAAATCTGGTCGCGAATGTGTGCCTGAATGAATACAGGGTGCAGACGCCGTCGGTCCCGCTTCGAGTAACCCCGTCAATCTTACTTCGCCTTAGCGTTCCGTAATGGGCATTATTGAATTTGACTGCAGGCTTATCAGGCTCATCGCCGCCTCGCCCCCCGGCAAAGATATACTTACCTATTGCTTGAGCTATGCGCTTTGTCAGGACGTTTAATGTGCGCTTTGAAAGCGGCACGATTCGTTTGGCGGACTTCGTTTTTCCCTCTCTAACAACGAGGTATGGCTTGTCGACGCTCGCGAAAACATCCTGTACAGCAAGCCTGCAAAGTTCGTCCGGACGCAGCCCGGTCTCAACCAAAACGGCCGCGTAATCCCGGAGAGGCTGTGACGCGGCAATCAAATACAGCCGCTCTTCTTCCCTGTTGAGTACCCGTCCTGGTTCGCTGTCTTCCTGAAGGAACTTGACGAGTTTGACCGGGTTGGTTGTGAGTATGCCGTCAGCAACCAGATTGCTGAACATTTTCTTCAGGCAAGCCAGTTCCCGGTTCACTGTCGCGTTCGAAATCTTCTTTCTCTTCGTCTGTTTCGTCTTACCGTTTTTCGGCTTTACCCCGCGAGGAGCCCCCTGTTGAGCTTTTCGCCATGTGATGAATTTTTCGATTTGGGGTTTAGTGATACGGTCGATATGCTGGACCTTGCCGAAATAGGCATTGAGAGCCTTTGACGCTGTTTCATATCGAGAAGCGGTACTATTCTTTTGCCGTGATGCGGACCATTCGAGGAAGTCCGCCATAGCTCTTTTGAAATTCGGGACCGGCTTCTTCTCCAGGGTACCGACGCCTTCGTTGCGAAGCTTGGTGCGAAGAGCTTCGGCATATGCCTCCGCCTTCCGAAGGTTGGTATATCCTGTTGTTTGCTCAATGCGCTGACCTTCAAAAATAAATCGCATTGACCAGGTCTTGCCGTTTCGCTGTTTAAACAGTTTCATCTAAACGCCTTTTGCCGTGGGACGAACTCATATTCTGAAGGAGCCGATCCCGG
>JANMSP010000171.1:0-5634 GCA_031389475.1 Pyrinomonadaceae bacterium | reverse complement strand
GAAGCTGACGGGAAAGCAACGAAGATCTATTCGTGCAATGGTTTCGAAACCTGCTCGCCGATCCGCTTTCACAAGGACAACAAGAGCGTTTACCTGCAAACGAATCAGGGTAATCCTGACTTGATCGAACTCGCCCTGCTTGATGTCGCAACCGGAAAAGTCACCAAAGTGGAATCCGATCCACTCAAAAAAGTCGATTTCGGCCGTGCCAGCTTTTCCGATCTGACCGACGAGATCATTGCGACCACCTACGAAGATGACCGCGTGCGGATGTATTGGAAGGACAAGAAGTTTGAAGCGGACTATAAGTTTCTTCAATCCAAATTGCCCAACAAAGAGATCGGTTTCGGGTCTTCCACAAAGGACGAAAATCTGTGGTTGATCTCCGCCTACAGCGACACCGAGCCGGGTGAAACGTATTTGTATGACCGCAAAACAAAGAAACTTACCCTGCAATATAAGATTCGCGAAAAGCTCGATCGCAACTCGCTTTCGCCGATGACATCGGTCACTTACAAATCGTCGGACGGCATTGAAATTCAGGCCTATTTGACCATTCCGAAAGGTTCAACCGGAAAGAATTTGCCGACAGTTCTGTACATTCACGGCGGACCGTGGGGACGCGATTCGTGGGGTTATCACTCGTATGCACAATTCCTGGCAAATCGCGGCTATGCCGTTTTGCAGCCTAATTTCCGTGCTTCGACCGGCTACGGGAAGAAATTCCTGAATGCGGGCAACAATGAATGGGGCCAGAAAATGCAGGATGATATCACTTGGGGCAAGAAATATCTGGTGGCCCAGGGAATTGCCGATCCGAAACGCGTTGGGATTATGGGCGGCAGCTACGGCGGATATGCGGCTTTGGCAGGTGTTGCGTTTACCCCTGATGAGTATGCTGCATCGGTTGCGATTGTCGCACCTTCAAATTTACAGACACTGCTTGCATCTATTCCGCCGTATTGGGAAGCGGTCCGCACCGTTTTTTATAGAAGAATGGGCGACCCGAACACGCCGGAAGGCCTTGCACAAATGAAACGTCAATCTCCGGTTTATTCGGCGGATAAGATCAAAACTCCGTTGCTCGTCGTGCAAGGTGCGAACGATCCTCGGGTTAACAAAGCCGAATCCGACCAGATCGTGATCGCTCTGCGTGACCGCAATTATCCGGTCGAATACCTTGTCGCACCTGACGAGGGCCACGGTTTTGCCCGTCCGGTCAATAATATGGCGATGATCGCAACTGCTGAGAAATTTCTCGCTAAGCATCTGAACGGACGCTTTCAGGAATCGATGACTCCGGATGTAGCGAAGCGTCTTGTGGAAATTACGGTTGATCCGAAAACCGTGACTTTGCAAAAGAAGGTGGATGCTTTGGCGGCTCCGGCGGGGAATATTTCCGGTAAGTGGACTTTGACCGTCGATGCAGGCGGACAGGTACATGAGGTCGTTATGGATTTACGACAAAACGGCGAAGCAGTTACAGGAACAATGTCGTCGATGGTGGCGAATGGAACGGTAGAGAAAGGAATTCTTAGCGGCTCGAATATGACGGCAGTTCTCAACGCCGATATTCAGGGCCAGACGATGCAGCTTCAATTCGAAGGCAAAATCGATGGCGGCAAAATGACCGGAACCATATCGGGGCCGGGCCTTCCGGCAATGGCCTTCACGGCCGCTAAAGGTCAATAGTGAAGATAAGAATCAGGAGCGAGGGAAGGATTGGCTGCAAACAATCCTCCCCTTTTTTTGTCCCGTGACATATTTACGGACGCATTTTTAACAGTGTAGTAATAATGTATGATTTGCAGACATGATGCTCGGCTACGGTTATTCAAGATGCCCAAGTAATAATGTAATTCAGCTTACATACAGCTTTGGTATATCGATTGCATAATACAACCTCATAGCGAAAGCTAAATACCAGAGCAAGGGAGAAATTTACAATGGAAGCTACATCACGTGGACAATCAGGAAATGTGTTAACAGGAATGTTTAAGGACCGCGAAAGTACGGAACAGGCGTATAACTCAATGAGAAGCCGCGGCTACACGGACGACGAAATCAACGTAATGATGTCCGATAAAACTCGCGACAGTCAGTACGGCGAAGGTACGCCCGATACGGAACTCGGAAATAAGGCTCTCGAAGGTACGGGTGCCGGTGCTGCCATCGGTGGTACCCTTGGTGCGATCATTGGCGGAATCGCAGCTATTGGAACAAGTGTACTGATACCTGGACTCGGTTTGGTGGTTGCAGGCCCGATTGCGGCAGCTTTGGTCGGTGCGGGAGCCGGTGGCTTGACAGGCGGATTGGTCGGAGCATTGATCGGCTGGGGAATTCCCGAAGAGCATGCAAAACTTTATGAAGAAGGTATTGCAAATGGTGGAACTGTCGTCGGTGTAACACCGCGAAATCAGGAAGATGCCGATTACTTCGAAAACGAATGGAAGAACTATCGCGGCGAGCACATTTACCGCTAGTCGATCCATCGATCCTTGGATAAAGTGAGAAGGCTGTCTGCAAAGGCAGCCTTTTTTATTGCGGGACTAAGCTCCCTGTTCTTCAAACCATTTCTCCGTCATGTCGCACCACATCGCAAGGCCCTTCCATTTCCCGAATTTCTTATAGTGCTTCTCAATTTTCGGGTCGGCACACACCTTTTCGCGATTATGCTTTATATAAAAGCCGGCCCGCAGCCACGAATCAAGGGCGAGACCGTCGTACCGGCCGAGTAGTTTCAGCAAATTGTCAGCCGCATAATCGCCAAAGCCCTTGATTCTTTTTATTTCTTGTCGGAGTTCGGCCGTCGGCAGATCAGATTTCAGCCAGGCCTCCGGATCAAGTCTGTCCGACGCGATCAACTCAGCCATCTCGGCGAAATACGGTGAGCGGTATCCGGCCCGGATCTCGTCGCGAAAGAATTTCTCTGTGACGCCGGCAAGGGCTTGGGCGGTCGGGAATGCCCGTTTGCCGTCCCGAGAAGTTTCACCTAATTTCTCGACAAGGTTTGTCACCATTTTCGTGGTCGCTCCCCAAGAACAGTTTGTCGTGCAGAGCGTTTTTACGAGGTCTTCAAACACCGTCGGCGAACGCAGCAATCGTCCCGCATTGACTGTCGAAATCCACTTCAGGCTCGCCTCTTTGCCGATCGCATCGTAAAACGCGTCTAAGTCATCATCCAGACGGAGCATATGCCGTACATTCGTTAAAACCTTTTCCGTATCGAAGTCGCTCCTATCACACTCGATTTTCAGCATTCCAGAATCCTGGCTAATAGTTGCATATAGAGGTCTGTTCGACTCATTCGTTTTAAACACGTAACTCAGGCTCGATTTCGCCTCGTCAATTTCAAAGGGCAAAAGGCCGCTCCAGCCGTGGCTTCGAATCGTATGCCGAAAACTAAAATTCCGTGGAATATTAATAGAGAGAATGTTGGACATATTAGAATATTTAAGTTTAATATAATTACTGACAAATCTTTACACTTTTTAAGACTAATTACCCCACGCATTCGTCTAAAAGCCCACAAGTCGAGATTTTTGTCGCAAATCCAGAAAAAAATAACGATTGTAAAACAAGTTCAAATAGGCTATAGTGTATAACAATATTTAACGGCATTTATCCCTCATTTGTCGCTGCTGTTTCCCTATAGCAATTAGAAAGACTAAATTTTCAACCGCTCGTCCATACAGGAGGAAAGGATATGGTCCGAACAAGATCGCACTCTCCAATGCGTATTTTAACTGCATTGATCGCGTTGCCGCTGCTTCTTCTTAGCGCGTTCGCACAGGTCGATACCGACCCGAATTCACCAACGCCGATTTTATTGTCCTTAGACAAAACGTTTTCACGCGTCATGGCGGTTCCGGCCTCCCCCGGCGCGGTCAACGTAAAAGCGTCGCCGGATGCATTTGCTCCTGACTCGACGATCGTTCTTTTCGTCAAGAACGTCACGTTGATGGAGGACGAAGGCGCAGATGCCTTCCGCGTGTATGCACAAGATGCAAAAGGAAAAACCTATCGCTTTCCAGTCCAGGACCTGCAGCCGGAAAACACCTGGTCCGTCGAAAAAGGCGTCTACGCTCTTACGATCAAGCTCCGGGACGAGATCGGTTTCGCCGAAACCCCGCCGTTCGGTGACCTTTTGGTGAGTGTTTCCTGGCGTGGGCTGGTGAGTGACCGACTTCGCCTGGGCTACGGAATGACCGGCGGCGATGTTAAGGACGATACCGAGCCTTATTCGTCACTTTTCGCGGGTTCCGGCTTGGCTTCGAGGAATTCCGGCGATGTTCCGAGCGACAATATAGTCGGCTACCGATGGTCGGGCGACCGGATTAGATTTTTGGAACAGGCGACGTTCGGACCGAATGCGTCTCTCGATTCGCGCATCAGACGAATTGGAATAAGGGTTTGGCTGGCCGAGCAGTTAGATGCTCCTTACCCGATGGCAACGAATCCGTACCCGAATTTTCCTCTTAAATCCACTGACCAGAACAATGCGACGGCGGGTTGCGGGATGTTTACGGACGGCACGCTCGAACAGCGCGTTTGCGACCGCGATCATTATTCGATGTATCCGATGCAGAAATGGTTTTTCACCGACGCGTTTTACGGTGAGCCGCAGCTTCGACACCGCGTTTCATGGGCCCTAAGTCAAATTTGGGTGATATCAGGAGCGAATGGCGATACTCAGCAGTCACGCTGGATGAAGGAATACCACAAGATCCTATCCGATAACGCTTTCGGTAATTACCGGACGCTGATGAGCCAGATGACGAAGAACCCGGGCATGGGCAACTATCTGAGTATGGCCCGCAGTACCAAAAACAATCCGAACGAAAACTATGCACGCGAAATCCTGCAGTTATTCACCATAGGATTGTTCGAGCTCAATACCAACGGAACTCTAAAATTGTCGGGCGGCCAACCGATTCCGACATATGATCAGGACGACGTCAATGCCTTCACAAAAGTGTTTACCGGTTTTGGTTTCTGTGAAACCACGGGCCCTAACTGCCCAAATCGTGCTTTGGGAGCACCGAATTACATCGATCCGCTGCTTCTAAATCAGAATAATCACGACATAACGGCTAAAACACTATTCAATTACACCGGTGCGCCGAACGCGACGATTCCAGCGGGAACGAATGGCAATACCGAGATCGAAATGGCTCTGGACAACATCTTCAGACATCCGAATGTCGGGCCGTTTGTCAGCAAACTGCTGATCCAGCATCTCGTCACCAGCGATCCGACGCCGGCTTATGTCGGACGCATTGCCACTGTTTTCAACAACAACGGTTTCGGGGTTCGCGGAGATATGAGGGCGGTCGTAAAAGCGATACTGCTCGATCCCGAAGCCCGCGGCGACGCCAAAACCGACCCGAATTACGGCAAGCTTCGTGAGCCGGTTCAGCTTATAACCAACGTTGCCAGGACATTTAATGTAAAAGCGGCGACGACGGCTATGCCGAGCGATGGCATAGTTGCTCAATTGTCCTCGCCTCTTGGACAGAATCCGTTCAATGCGCCGACCGTTTTCAACTACTACTCTCCAGATTACACGGTTCCCGGCGTCGGATTGCTCGCACCGGAATTTCACATAATGACGACGAGCACATCCGTAGCCAG
>JANMSP010000425.1:0-6585 GCA_031389475.1 Pyrinomonadaceae bacterium | reverse complement strand
GATCGTATTTATCCGGTAGTAAAGGTCTTCGCGCAGATTTCCGTCCTGGATCGCTTCGAATGGATTTCGATTCGTGGAACAAATGAGTCGAAAATCGGCCTCCTGCGGTTTTTCGCTGCCGACGCGGTAATATACTTTCTCCTGCAGGACGCGAAGCAGTTTAGGCTGCAGATCGATGGGCATTTCTCCGATCTCGTCGAGCAGCAAACTGCCGCCATTCGCTTGGCCAATGAAACCGATCTTGTCGGTGTGCGCACCGGTAAATGAACCCTTCACATGGCCGAATAGCTGCGATTCTATCAAGTCCTTCGGCAGTGCAGAGCAATTAACCTTTACGAACGGTTTATTCCCGCGATGGCTTTTATAGTGGACCGCGTTCGCAATAACCTCCTTACCGGTTCCAGATTCGCCAAGAATTAAAATATTCGCATCGGAGTCGGCAACATTCTCTATAATTTCGTAAATATTCTGCATCGAGCGTGCTCCGCCAATAATACCCTCGTACGAAGTTTTACTCGATAATCGGCCCCGCAGTTCTTGAATTTCCTGGGCCTGCTGGCTGTTTATCTGCCACTGCCTCTTTCGCTCCACGGCGTTGCGGACATCGACCATCAACTCATCGAAATCAACCGGTTTGACGATATATCCGAAGGCCCCGACGCGCGTCGCTTCTATGGCTTTTTCCGCCGAATCGTCGCCGGTTACCATTATAATTTCGGTCTCAGGGGATATTTCTTTACACTGCCGAACCATCTCTATGCCGTTTATATCCGGCATATTAAGATCCGTCAGAATGATGTCGTAATTATTTTCGCGGGCATATTCCAAGCCCTTCTTCCCCGTTTCCGCCGCTATTACTTCAAAGCCTTCGGAATTAAGATGGAACTTCAAAAGGTCCAGAGAAGATTTATCGTCATCGATAACAAGTGCTTTATTCGCCATATAATTAGCCAATTAATGAGACTTTCGAATTATGAATATATTGTATCAAAATAAGACGATTTATCGGCCTTAATTTCGAAAGATCTCCTTCACGGCTCAGACGAAATATTTTGTCGGCTGTACTGCCGAAATAAAATGATTAACCTTTCAACCAAGAATCTCGAAGTGAAAAAATTTTTTATTCTTGATAAAAGTACCGATTTAAGTCCTTAAAGATATTGGCAATGAATGTGCCATCCCGGCTAATACTACTAATATCAATGATTTACCGCTGCCCAACCCAGCCCCGGATCGAATTCAAAATAAAAGATGCATTGATTTCATACAGCACTGCAAATATATGCGATCCGCATAAGCGTAAATTCTAAGCATTTTTCTGTGCAATAATTCTGTACAGTTACCTGCCCGCCTTTTTCTATAGTCGCGTCATTAACTTGTTTATCTATCCCACTTACCGTGCATCAGGCGTTTTGGCACGACAATTGAAATAACGATTGCAGCATTAAAATTTCGCTCGACGAAAAGGAGATCAAAACCATGTTGGAAACAATTATTGTCATCTTGTTGGTACTTTGGCTGATAGGCTTTATCGGTGGAGTCGGTTCCGCTTCGATTGGCGGATTGATTCACATTCTGCTTCTAATTGCCGTGGTGGTATTGGTGATTCGTTTAGTATCCGGCCGAAAGGTCGTGTAATCTGCCAAGAATGAATCTGTCGAGCTTTTTGCTCGGTTTTTCTGATAAGATTAACCTCGTTACAGTTTTTAATTGTAATGAGGTTTTTTTACCTTTCCCCGGATTTTCACATTTGGTAATAGCTTTGTATGCAAAACAGCCTGGAAATTTTGAGGCCGGAACAGGCGCAGAGTTTTTTTGAGAACTCCGATACCGAAACTATCTTCAACAATGTTTTTGATTTTTACGGAACGTTAGACAGTGAGGGGCGCGTTATAAGCCTTTCGGGACGAATTTTCGAGAGTACGAATACGAACCCGGAATTATTGACCGGCCAGTTGTTTTCGCAAACCGTTTTTTGGCAGTCATCCGAAAACACGGCCAGAATTTTTGAGACCGGCATTGAGAAGGCCGCCAAGGGGGAAGTTTCGAAACTGCTGCTGGATTTCCGGGTTAGCTCCGACGAGAAAGTCGCAGTCGAGGTACGTTTGCAGCCTTTGAACAAGGGCGATGAACAAAATCGCATTTTTATCTGCGGCCAGATAATCACTGAGAGAAACGCCCAATTCGGCCGTTATAAACGGGAGAGCGAACAATTGCTGTTTGCCGCCGAAAATGCCGAGATCGGCTTGTGGTATTGGGATTTTGTCGAAGAAAAGATCTATTCAACACCTCAATGCAACGAGCTTTTCGAACTCGCCGCCTACGAAATTCCTACTCAGGAATCATTCGGCCGGGCAATTCATCCCGAAGATCGCGAATTCGTCGAGCGCTTTATGGAGCAATCGCGTACCGAAGGTACCAGGTACGAAGAGGAATTTCGAGTCGTATATTCGGATGGCAGCATCGAATGGCTCTGCACCGAAGGTAAATCTTTTCTCGATGAAGACGGAAAACCGCACAGGATGATCGGTGTTATCCGCAACATCACTAAACAAAAGATCGCCGGACAAGATCTCGCGAAGGTCAATGAACGTGAGAAGAAGGCCCGCGACGAGGCGATTGAGGCTAATCGCACTAAAGATTTTTTTCTCGCATTCGTGTCGCACGAGCTGCGGTCTCCGCTTAATGCGATCCTCGGCTGGTCGAAAATCCTGCTTACAAAGCAGGTCGATGAAGAAACCCGCCGCAATGCGCTCGAAACGATAGAACGGAGTGCACGTTTTCAAACTAAACTGATCAACGATCTTGTCGATTCAGCCCGTGTCGCGTCAGGCAAATTGCGTCTTGAAAACCGGCCTGCAAACCTTTTCGAGATAATTAAAAATTCCTTCCAGGCCCAAAAGCCCAGTGCCGAAACGCGAAATCTTAAATTCGAGCTGACCGCAGCGGAGAAAAACATTCCGGTGTTCGGCGACGCGGGCAGGCTGCACCAGGTGTTCGGCAATCTGATCTCGAACGCGATTAAGTTTACTCCGGAAGGCGGAAAAGTCTCGGTCGATGTGAAGACCGCGAAAAATGCCGCGATCGTGACGGTTACCGATACGGGCCACGGCATCAATCCAACTGCATTGCCGACCATTTTCAATCAGTTTTCACAAGGCGATGTCGATCAGGCAAAAGCCAACGCCGGCCTCGGCCTTGGGCTTTCCATCGTAAAGATCCTGGTCACAAAACACGGCGGGTTCGTAGAGGCTGAAAGCGAAGGCGTTGACAAAGGCTCGAAGTTTACGGTGCGGCTGCCTATGTCCGCGGGCGGGCAGGCGATCGTTCCGGAAGTGGCGAAGATCGTTGAAATCGCTGATCCAAAAGCCCTCGATGGTATCAATATTCTAATCGTCGAGGACGACCAGGATTCGCGCGAAGTGTTACAACTTTTTCTGGAGCAGGGCGGAGCAGCCGTTACCAGTGCCGAGTCCGCCAGAACAGCGTTCACATCGCTGACCGGTAACGGGAAATTGCCCGACATTATCATCTCCGACCTGGCAATGCCGGATGAGGACGGTTATTCGTTCATCAGCCGTGTTCGGCAGTTATCCGTTGAAAAAGGCGGATCGATACCCGCGATGGCTCTCAGTGCATTCGCAACCCCGGAAAGCCGCCAAAAGGCCGCCGAATCCGGTTTCGATCAATACTCCACCAAACCTTTCGAACCTGAGCTTTTAATCAGTGATATTGCGGCGATGGTGGGAGAAGTTGAAAAGAAAAACGAGAAGTGAGAATTATTCGATGGCTTATAGCTATTGGGGTATTATCGTAATCGCTCGCTGCCGGCCGATATTCCAAGCTTTCTTCTTCTCCTTTATCTTGCTTAGCGTCCTTCGCGACTTTGTGTGAAACTTATTTTTTTCACGCAAAGCCGCAAATCAAAGCCGCAAAGAACGCAAAAAGAGGAGATCATGAGATCAAGACGCTATCTAAATGCGTCCTCCGTTTTCTCACGCTTGCCTGATCCATTTCCAGACTTCGGGAATAGTTGCCCTTTTGCCATACATCAGCATGCCGACACGATAGACACGCGATGCGAGCCAGACAAGGCCCGCAATGGCTACCGCGTTGATAAATATCGATAACGCAATTTGCCAGAACGGAGGGATCTCCGCGAGGATCCGCACCGGCATTGTGATCGGCGCGAAAAACGGGGCGATCGATACCCAGAACGAGAGCGTAGAATTAGGATCGCGAATCACGGACAAGCTGAAATAAAAGCCGATAAGCAGGACCATGATCGGCGGAAATGAAAATTGGCCGCCTTCCTGAACCGTCGTCACCATTGCTCCGATGAGCGCGAAGATCGAAGCGTAGATAAAAAATCCCAGCAAAAAGAAGATGAAGAAATAAAGGATCATTATAGGTGTGATCGGAGGAATAGAAAGCGGAATTCCCATCGCCGCCATCTGCGTCATACCTACACCGATCAAAACAAGGGCCGAAGCAACCCAAATCGACAATTGCGTTAGCCCGGCAAGGCCGACGCCGACGAGTTTTCCGAACATCAGATCGAACGGCTTCGCGGACGAAAACAGAATTTCGGCGATCCGAGTTTCCTTTTCTTCAACAACGGCACTCATGATCGCCTGGCCGTATATCGTCAGCGTAATGTAGATCATCAAACCGATGATCAGGGCGGCGATATATGTACTATTGCTGTCCTTAGCCTCGCCTGTTTCGCTTAGGCCGCTGGTAACCAGATTGACATTCTTGCTTAGTGCATTGAGCCTTGATTCGTCAATGTTAGCGTCTGAGAAACGCTGCGATCTGACGGCCTGATTCAGAGCATCTTCGAGCGATGAATTCGTGACAAAGTCAGCCGCCTTTCGCGAGTAGAAATTAAAGCTGGCGTCCGGAGCGTCGATATTTGGCGGTAGCAGCAAATATGCATCGATCTCGTTCTCCGCGATCTTAGCATTCAACTCTCTCGTAACTTCCTCGATCACTTTTCCCTTCGAATCATAATCGACAAAAACAAACGAGCTGCCAAGCTGCTCCGAACCGCGTTTCAGCCTTTCGTCCTGCGGAGCGGTAACGTCCGTCATCGAATCCTTCGCCGCCTTCCTAGCCTTTTCCGCGATCCGTTCCGCAGACAGATTTTCCTTTAAACGGCTTTCAAGTTTGCCGCTTTGATCTACGACAACTATCCGGGTAGCGTCACCTTTGAGAGAAAAAATGATTGCCGGAACAACCGCAAACATCGCCGCAAGAAACGGAAAAAGAAGCGTGCCGATAAGAAACGACCACTTATAAACGACCTTTTTGTACTCGTGTTTTACAACCGCGAAAAACTTTTTCATGTATTAACCACTTATTTCGGAAATAAAAATATCGTTTAGGCTCGGTTCGACGTGTTCGAATTTTGAGATAATGGCTCCGCTCTCGACCAACCGTTTCAACAGCGTTTGATCATCGATGCCGGCAGCCAGATGGATTTCCTGCTCATCCGAATGGGAAACCACGCTGGAAACAAGTGATTTGTCGTTCAATACCGTTTCGGCTCCGCTCGCTCGCAGGGCGATCAGGTTTTCACCGTAACCGGCTTTCACGCTGCGAAGGCTGCCCGAAACTATCTTTTTCGATTTATTAATGAGAAGAATATCGCTGCACAATCGTTCGGCAGTTTCCATCAAATGCGTCGAGAAAATGATCGTCTTTTCGCGCGTCTTGAATTCGGCGATCACATCCATCATAAATTCGACATTGATCGGATCGAGGCCGGAAAAAGGCTCGTCGAGAATAAGCAGGTCGGGATCGTGCAGGACAGTCGAGATAAACTGTATCTTCTGCTGCATTCCCTTTGAAAGATCGGTGGTTTTCTTCTTTTTCCATTCGCCGAGATTCATCCGGTCGAGCCATTTATCGATCCGCTTGTCGGCTTCGGACGAAGAAATACCTTTCAGCTCGGCGAAGTACCGAAGCTGATCGAAGATCTTCATCTTTTTGTAAAGCCCGCGTTCTTCGGGCAGATAGCCGATGCGGTTTTGGAGCTCATAGGACATTTTGTGACCGAAAAGCTCGATCGATCCGGAATCCGGAATAGTAATTCCGACGATCATCCGTATCGTCGTCGTTTTCCCGGCTCCGTTCGGCCCCAAAAACCCAAAGACACGTCCGGCCTTAACCTCAAAGCTCAGGTCTTCGACAGCCGTAAAATCCCCATAACGCTTGGTTACATTTTTGACGCGGAGAGTGACATTTTCCTCATTCATATATCGTAAGAAAGATTAGCATATGTGGTATAGTTTCCTGAATTTGGGTTTCAGCGTCTGCTGGAAAACTCAATTGCAAATGGACGCGTATAAACGCGAGTGAGGGCTAAGTCGGAAGACTTAAATTTATTGTTTGCGTCCATTCGCGGATTTCAACCTTAAAAATTAAATGGAAATTTTTGTTTATAGAAAAGGTGCGGATGCCATAGAGGAAGGGTTTACCGCGAACGATCTGCCTGAACTTCTGGCCGATAAAACTAATGTCGTTTGGGTCGATTTTCTGGGTGAAAAACCCGAACATGTTGAGGCGGCGAAGGGTATACTG
>JANMSP010000160.1:0-3059 GCA_031389475.1 Pyrinomonadaceae bacterium | reverse complement strand
TGAAGGAGGCACGCTTCGTAACCGTCGCGTTTCCGCCCGTATAGGGATAATTATGGAGGTTAAAGAAAATGAAAGCAGTTTGCTGGTATGGAAAACATGATGTTCAGGTACAGGATGTGCCCGATCCGAAAATTCTCAATTCGCGTGATGCGATAATAAAAATCACTTCGACCGCGATTTGCGGTTCCGATCTGCACATTTACAACGGCTTTATCCCGACAATGGAAGAAGGCGATATACTCGGTCATGAATTCATGGGTGAGGTAGTCGAACTTGGCAGCGAAGTGACGAACTTAAAGGTTGGTGACCGCGTTGTGGTGCCGTTTACAATTTCATGCGGCAACTGCTTTTTCTGTAAAAAAGATCTTTGGTCACTCTGCGATAATTCGAATCCAAACCCTGAAATGCTGGAAACGCTTGCCGGCTATTCGGGTTCGGCTCTTTTTGGGTTTTCGCATATGTATGGCGGATTTGCCGGCGGACAAGCCGAATATGTCCGCGTGCCTTTCGCCGATGTCGGCCCGATAAAAGTGCCCGATCATTTGACCGACGAGCAGGTGCTTTTCCTCTCAGACATTTTCCCGACCGGGTATATGGCCGCGGATAATTGCAATATTAAGGAAGGCGACACGGTGGCGATTTGGGGCGCCGGGCCGGTTGGGCAATTTGCGGTGAAATCGGCGTTTTTGCTCGGAGCTGAAAAGGTTGTGCTGATCGACCATTTCGAAGAGCGATTACGACACGCGCAGGACGAGAACGAAAATCTGACGACGATCAATTTCGATAAAAAGGAAGTTTACGACGAGCTTCTCGATATGACCGGCGGACGCGGCCCTGATTCATGCATCGACGCCGTCGGGCTGGAATCGCACGGCACAACACCTGACGCTCTTTTAGATTACGCAAAAGCTTCCGTATTTCTCGCAACCGACCGTCCGCACGCCCTGCGTCAGGCAATATTCTGCTGCCGCAAAGGCGGAACGGTTTCGGTGCCCGGAGTTTACGGCGGATTTCTAGACAAATTCAATTTCGGCGCCGCATTCGGCAAAGGCCTGACTTTCAAAATGGGCCAAACGCATATGCACGCCTATATGCCGAAGCTTCTCTCGAGCATCGAAGAAGGCAAAATCGATCCGAGTTTCGTTATTTCGCACAAGCTGAAACTAAGCGAAGCTCCGATCGCCTACGAGAAGTTCAACGAAACGAAAAACCAATGGCGAAAGGTCGTGCTGTCGCCAAATTAAAACGGTCCGTCGAGTCGGAACCGGGAGCGATAGCGACTGGGTTCTCTTTCTTGTCAGAACCGAGAGCGGTAGCGACCGGGGTTCTTAATCATTAGCGATTAAGAACCCAGTCGCTATCGCTCCCGGTACTGACCCGGCACACCATTATAGAAATCTCAAGACCGCGATCAAGGCCACCTCCGATATAACGATCCACAAAACAACTCCCTGAATCAGCGGCCGTACGCCGACCTTTTTCAACATCGCCCGCGAAAGGCTCGCTCCGATCAGAAATAGCGTGACGGTCATCCCCGCTTTAGCCAGATTTACGAGCGAATCAAAGATGCTCGGCAGGATAAACGACGGAGCATAAGTTCGAACCACCGTCGCCAGCAAAAATAGCAATATAAACCACGGCACCGCGATCTTCGCCTTTTTATCAGCGTTCTGTTTTCGGTAAATCAATAAAAATATAAGTGCAACCGGAGCGATCCAGAGCGCCCTCGCAAGCTTCACCGTAGTCGCAATCGCCATCGCTTCCGGCCCGTACGCCGCCGACGCCCCGACGACCGAACTCGTATCGTGAATAGCAATCGCCGCCCAAATGCCGAATTGATTTTGCGTGAGATCGAGCGAATGACCGATCAGCGGAAATACAAAAAGAGCTATCGAATTGAGAATAAAAACCGTTCCAAGCGAAACGGATATCTCATCCACATCGGCATCGATCACCGGTGCGACCGCCGCAATCGCACTTCCGCCGCAAATCGCGGTTCCGGACGAAATTAAGGTCGAAGTTTTACGATTAACATTTAGAAGTTTTCCAACGAAATACCCCAAAATAAGAGTTCCAAAGATCGTGACGATCGTAAATAAAACTCCATCTTTCCCCGCATTGTAAACGGCCGTCAGGTTCATCCCGAAACCCAGCAAAACGACTGAGAACTGGAGAAGATATTTAGCGGCTTTTGCGGAAACAACCGGATACGGATTGCCGAACGTGAACGCCACAACCAATCCTAAAGCAAGCGCTATCGGCGGCGAGACAACCGGGCTCAGGCACAATAGGATTAGAACTAGGAAAATGGCTTTTTGCCAGGACATAGGTGGAAAGGATAAAGGATAAAGGATAAAGGATAAAGGCAAGAATCACTTTATCCTTTCGCCTTTATCCTTTATCCTTTCGCTTTGCCTTGATTCGCCACCGCTTCCTGCGCGGCTTTAATTGCGTTGGTATCGCCGAGGAAGTAGCTTTTTGTCGGCTTTAAATCATCGTCCAATTCGAAAACGAGCGGCACGCCGGTCGGGACATTATATTGAATAATGTTTTCATCTGAAATTGCGTCAAGATACTTAACCAAGGCCCGCAGCGAGTTACCGTGAGCGGCGATGATCAAACGCTTTCCCTCTCTGATCTTCGGCAATATCTCGGACTGAAAGTAAGGGACGACGCGTTCGACCGTATCCTTTAAATGTTCGCCTTTCGGAAATTTTCCCGGTTCGATCGAGCTGTATCGCGGGTCTTTGCCTAAATATCGCTCGTCAGTTTCTTCCATAAAGGTCGGCGGCACGTCGTAGCTCCGCCGCCAGATTAGCACCTGTTCCTCACCGTGCTGAGCCGCCGTCTCAGCTTTATTTAAGCCTTCCAAACCGCCGTAATGCCGCTCGTTCAGCAGCCACGATTTCGTTTCAGGAATCCACATCAGATCCATTTCATCAAGAATAATCCAAAGCGTCCGTATCGCCCGCTTCAGCACCGACGTGTAAGCTTCGTCAAATTTAAACCCTTCAGCCTTCAGCAGTTTGCCCGCCGCGTGAGCCTCTTCGATTCCCCTC
>JANMSP010000418.1:0-5218 GCA_031389475.1 Pyrinomonadaceae bacterium | reverse complement strand
CTTCCGCGAAGGATTGAACGTTCTTCAGTACTTTATTTCGACGCACGGCGCCCGTAAAGGTCTCGCCGATACGGCGCTGAAAACGGCCGATTCGGGCTACCTGACACGTCGTCTTGTGGACGTTGCCCAGGACGTAATCGTTTCCGAGCAGGATTGCGGCACGCTCCGCGGCACATGGGCTGAGGCGATCATCCGCAACGGTGAGGAAGTCGAAAGTCTGCGTGACCGCATCGTCGGCTGTACTTCGCTCGACGATATTATCGATCCGGTCGAAGGGATCACGATAGTCGAATCAAACGTGGAGATCAACGAAGACCTCGCCGCTCAGGTTCAGCTTTCCGGTTTGCAGAAGGTCCGGCTTCGTTCGGCCCTGACCTGCGAATCCCGTCGCGGTATTTGTGTCAAATGTTATGGCCGCAACCTGGCGACCGGGAAAACGGTTGAGATCGGTGAAGCCGTCGGCGTCGTCGCCGCACAGTCCATCGGCGAACCGGGAACTCAGTTGACGATGAGAACATTCCACGTCGGCGGAACCGCACGGCTCGAACAGGAGACGAAACATGCCGCCGCTATGGACGGCACTGTTAAATACCTCGACGATCTTCGCGTGATCAAGAACCGCAACAAGGAAATGATCTCGCTCAAGCGTCAATCAGAGCTTGCTTTGCTCGACGAACGCGGACGCGAAGTCGCACGTTATCAGATCGTTTACGGTGCCCAACTTCACGTAACCGAAGGCCAAAAGGTCAAGGAAGACGACATTCTGGCTACCTGGGATCCGTTCACCTTTGCGATCCTTTCTGAAGTGAAGGGAACCGTTAAGTATCAGGATCTGAAGGAAGGTAAAACGGTCGAAGAGGAAATCGATAAGGTTACGGGGCAGAAACGCCTCGTGGTTAAGGATTCGGATGAGAAAAATCAGCCGCGTCTTGAGATCAAGGACGGCAATAAGACGCTGAAAACTTACCAAATGCCTATCCGTGCCAACCTGATGGTCGAGGACGGACAGGAGATCGAGCCGGGTGACGTGATCGCGAAAATTCCGCGTGAAACCACCAAGACAAAGGATATCGTCGGCGGTCTGCCGCGTGTAGTCGAACTTTTCGAAGCACGGCGTCCGGGCGAAACGGCGATGATGTCGGAAATCAACGGTACGGTTAAATTCGGCCCGATCGCCAAGGGTAAACGAAAGATCATCGTGACCGGCGACGACGGTGCGGAACGCGAATACGACATTCCGCGCGGTACGCATATCAACGTGCAGGAGGACGATCGGGTGAAAGCCGGTGAGCCGTTAATGGACGGACCGCTCAATCCGCACGATATCCTGCGTGTTCTCGGAACCGAGGCTTTGCAGAATTACATCGTGAATGAAATTCAGGAAGTTTACCGTCTGCAGGGCGTTAACATCAATGATAAACATATTGAGGTTATCGTTCGCCAGATGCTTCGCTGGGTGAAAATCAAGGAAGTCGGCGATACCGAATTCCTGCTGGAAGAACAGGTGGATCGTTTCCGCTACGAAGACGAAAACCGCCGTGTTGCCGATGCCAATGGTCAAACATCAGTCGGTGAACCGCTTCTGCTCGGAATCACTAAGGCTTCGCTTTCAACCGATTCTTTCATCTCGGCTGCCAGCTTCCAGGAAACCACGCGTGTGCTGACCGAAGCAGCTATCTCAGGACGCATCGATTATCTTCGCGGCCTGAAGGAAAACGTCATCATGGGACGCCTCATCCCGGCCGGAACAGGTATGAAATATTATCGCAACGTCAAGGTTGCGTATGATGCGACCGAAAACCGCAAACAGGAAGACGAGTTCGATGAATTAGCCGATATCCGCGGCGGCCTCGAGCTTCCGCCGGTGCTTGCCGGTGTTCCAGGAGTCGAGGACATCGATATGGTCGAGGACGACGATCTCGAAATCATCGGCGCAGATACACTCGACATCGATGCCGACGAAGAGGTATTCGATATTGATGAAGCGATGAAGATCGACATTGATGACGACGAGCTTTAATCCAGAGCCGGAGAAATCTCCGCATAAGCAGTGAAAACAGAGAAGGGCTGAGAGTTTTAGACTTTCAGCCTTTTTCTATTGGGAAGGTCGAATTAAATCTTCTGTAGAATTGTTATATTGGGTTATTGCAGTTATTATTAGCCGTTCTTTCCCATTAAATCCTTAAAATGAACTAAAGCGAACTTGGAGGATATCAATAATGTTGATGCTAGGCTGGCTAATAATCGGAGCGGGAATAGGTTTGGCTGTCACCTCATTTACCGGCGTCTCCGGCAAATCGAATCCGTTCTGGAATTTGGTTGCGGGTGCGGTCGGCGGCTTATTAAGCGGCTTTTTATTTCTGCAGTCCGGACATAATCTGGTGGGTGAAGGTCCCAAATTCATCGTTTCATTACTTGCAGCCGCTGTCGGAGCATTCATCTCGGTCCTCCTCGCTCGGAGGCATCATGCCTATTAATTGAAAGATGGACTCATCCGAAATTTAAAGGGCCGTTCGGAAACTAAGTTTTTGGACGGCCTCTTGTTTTTTTCTTCCGACACCACAATGAACGGGTAGAATCTTTTACGCATAGGATGGTTTTTCGCTAATATTGCTGTGTGAATAAAGAACAAAAGGTAAGTGCTGAGAGGCTCGATGACGAACGGCAGAGTTTGATCGCCCGGATCGAGGATTGGCTGGATACGCCGATGCTCTTTTTGGGTTTCGTTTGGCTCGGCCTTTTGATATATGAATTTATCTGGGAGCTTTCACCTGCGCTCGAACTTGCGGGGATGGTTATCTGGATAATCTTCATTGTCGATTTTGCCGTTAAATTTCTGCTTGCGCCGGGCAAATTCCAATACGTTAAATCGAACTGGTTGACGGCGCTCTCCCTGATCGTTCCGGCCCTGCGTGTTTTTCGTGCCTTTCGCATATTTCGCCTTGTGCGAACGGCCCGCGGGCTTCGGCTGTTTAGAGTCGTGACCTCGCTTAATCGCGGGATGAAGGCTCTCGGCGAAAGTTTCTCGCGGCGCGGGTTCGGCTACGTTGTCGCACTTTCGGTCATAATAATTTTCGCGGGAGCGGCCGGAATGCTTGCCTTTGAAAATGAGGTCGATGGCGGGATCAAAACTTATGGCGACGCTCTTTGGTGGACGGCGATGCTTTTAACGTCGATTGGCTCGGAATATTTCCCGAAGACAGCAGAGGGCCGCATTTTGTGTTTTCTCCTCGCGCTCTACGGTTTCGCCGTGTTCGGATATGTTACCGCAACGCTTGCGACATTTTTCGTCGAACGCGATGCGGAAGATACAGAATCGGCCATTGCGGGAGCGGAAGACATCAAGGCATTGGGCAGCGAGATCGCCCTTCTACGCGAAGAATTGAAAACATTGCGTGAAGATCGCCTGAACCTATAGTTGACCAGCGATCAGAAGAGGGACACGAATTGCCCGTTCAAATCAAGCTATTCTTTATTTTCTTCTTTCGTGTATTTCGTGGATAAAGATTTTAAGAATTTTGTACACGAAATACACGAAAAAAGAAAAAAATGAACAATATTAAACAACAAAAGCCGGAGCAAATACTTGCCCCGGCTTTGCAGATTGGCTCAAACTATCTACCATAGTACACAGCTGTTCTTCCGAACCATCGTCGAGCCTTCCTTACACCCAAAAGCCTTAGCAAACTGCGGCATGTTAGAAAGCGGCCCGTTTACACGCCATTGGGGAAGCGAGTGGCTGTTGTTTGTGACCTGCAGGCGTGCTGCTTCAGGGGTATATTTACCTGCCCAGACTTGCGCCCAACCGAGGAAGAATCGCTGTTCGGGTGTAAATCCGTCGATATTCGCAGGTCTGGTTTTTCCTTCGAGCGATTTCATATAAGCGTCGTATGCGACGGTCAAGCCGGCAAAATCGCCGATGTTTTCTCCTAAAGTAAGCTTGCCGTTTATGAACAGGCCGGGCTGAACTTCGTACTCGTTAAACTGATTTACGACACACGCGGCACGCTCTTCAAATTTCGTGCGGTCTTCCGATGTCCACCACATTTTCAGGTTGCCCGCAGCGTCGAATTTGCTGCCGGAATCGTCGAATCCGTGGGTGATCTCATGCCCGATAACGCCGCCGATGGCACCGTAATTTATTGCGTCGTCGGCTTCCGAATTAAAGAACGGCGGCTGCAGAATTCCGGCCGGAAAGGTGATCTCGTTATTTGTACTCGAATAAGAGGCGTTGACTGTCGGCGGAGAGAATCCCCAGCGCGTACGGTCGACCGGTTTTCCATAATCATCTAAGTTGCGACGGACATTGAATTCGCGTGCACGCATGACATTGGTCGCATATAGATCGTCTCCAATTGTCAGGCCTTTGTAACCGCGTAAGACATCCGGATAGCCGATCTTTCGTTTGAATGTCGAAAGTTTCGCTTGCGCCTGCTCCTTCGTAGTGCCGCTCATCCATTCGAGACCGTTGATGCGTCCCTTCATCGAAGCGTAAAGATTATTTATAAGCTCGTCCATACGGGCCTTTGCCGCAGGCGAGAAGGTTCTCTTTACATAGGCCATTCCCAAAGCTTCGCCGAGTGTGCCGTCGGTCGCCTGCACGCAGGTTTTCCACCTCGGATTCTGCTGCTTCTGGCCGCTGAGATAGCTACCAAAAAAATCGAAATTAGCGTCGACAAATGGTTTGGATAAGACCGGAGCGGCCGCGTTAGCCGTCATAAACCGTAGATAGGTTTTCCATCCTTCTATGGGAACGGCCGTTAGCATCGAATTCATTTCCTTAAAGAAATTTGCCGGTGCAAAATTGATCTCGGAAACCGCCGGAACGCCGCGGACTGACATATAATCGGCCCAAGAAAAATTCGGTGTGATGCCCTGGGCCGCCGACAATGGAATCTTGTTGTAACGATTATCCGGATTTCGCATCTCGACTGGGCCGAGCGATGCTCCCGCAAGCCGCGTCTGAACTTCCATCACGGTTTTCGCATTCGCAGCCGCCGTGTCCGCACTATCACCGAGAAGCTTGAATATACCCGTCATATATTCAACGAATTTCTGTCGGGTTTCGACCGATTTCGCATCGTCCTTTATGTAATAATCGCGATTCGGCAATGTTAACCCGCCCTGACTGGCGTTAATAATAATGACATTGGAATTTTTCAGATCGGAACCTGCACCAAAACCGAAAACGGCAGGTAAGCCCGATTTATGCATCGCG
>JANMSP010000103.1:0-3580 GCA_031389475.1 Pyrinomonadaceae bacterium | reverse complement strand
GGCAGTTTCGCAAAAGGATACCGATTCGAGCCGGCCCACACGCTTTATGACGACGGCCGGCTCACCGAGCAGCGGATCGAGGATCTGAAAACGATACTAAAATTCGATAAACCGCCGAACACTATTATCCAGTTCCGTTTTCTCAATTCGGTCGATGACGGCAGCGTTCTTAAGAATCACCTTCGCACGCGAAACACGGAGCGAAGCGATCCGATTGCCGGCATGCTCCAGGCAACGAATCTGTCTCTCTACGAAGACGCAATCCGTGGTGGGCGGATTATGCAGCAGACAGCGAGCGTCTGGATCCGGGTGCCAGTACGCGATGCGGGTGATAAGGGGATGCTCGGAAGCTCGTTTCCTTCGATTCTCCGGGCAGTTCGTGAGAACGGTTTGGTTCGATTTCTGAGCGAACCAATAGTGAGGGTGCGGAATTCCGCCCGCGAAAGCCTGGTAGCCCGCGAACTCAAAGCCGAAACAAAATGCCGGGCGAAAGCGTCGAGGGTATTCCAGGCGTTCGAAGCGAATTTTCCGAAACAGCTCCGGCTGCAGGAAATGCCAGAACATGAACTCTTCGGAGCGGTTTTCAAAAGCCACAGGCGGGATCATTCTGCGCCTCCGGTTCTTCCTGCGAGTAGGCGAATCGACGTCCGGAGATATCTTTGCAGCACCCGAATCGAATCAAGCGGCGATTTGTTCGTTCGCCACAACGGCTCTCCCGCGAGTCTTGTCAGCCTGAAAACGCTGCCCAACGGATTCGTCACTGCTGACGTTATGCGGTACCTTACCGCAACGAGAAACCTTTGTTTCCCCCATGAGATCGTTGTCGATCTGATGAGATGCGAAAAACAGGCCGCGAAGAAAGACCTTCAAAAGCGCATTGATCGTATCGAAGGCAGCCGCAATACATGGCTCGGTTTCAGGAACCTGAAAAAGGACGCCGTTGTGATCAAGGGGGACCTTGAAAACCTTCTCGAACAGGTCGAAGCGGACAACGAGGAAATATGCCGGCTTCGAATGAACGTGATCGTTTTTGCCGATAGGTCAATAGGACTTCGTGAATCCAAACGTCAAATCGAGTTGCTTGATGACCGCTGCGACGCGGTTGTCTCGGCTATCAGAAAAAAGACCGCTGCTGACGCCGTTCGCGAGGACGCCGTTCGCCAGCGTGCTCTTTACCCCCGAATGCTTGCGGGTGAGCTTTCCGCCAAGCCAACAGGCCAGGAACTTACCGAGACGGCGGATTCCGTTATCGCATTTGTGCCGACCGAAACAAACTGGCGAGGCAGCCCTCGTCCGCACAGCATTTTTACGACTCCAAATGGACAGATGTTCGGCCTCGATCTATACGACCGGTCTCTGATCAAGTCGCCGACGATTATCGTCACCGCTGCTTCGGGCGAAGGGAAGTCTTTCCTCGCATCGATGATGATCACCGACATCCGCGCTCATCGTGGCGAAGTAAAGGTGAGGGTGATGGATTATCGCCATTCTTTCGAGCCGATCTGCCGGCTCTTCGGCGGACGGCATATCGAGTTTACCGAATCCGACCCGAAGCCGATAAATATTTGGAACTATCCGGGCATCGGGAACGGTATCGCTCCGTCAAAACGTCAGCTATCGATGGTACTGACCGACATCATGATCCTCAGCAAGACGCCGAAGACCGATGCGATCACAAGTGCTGTTGCCGCAACCGTGATAGACGAAGTGTACAAGATGGCTCTCTCAAGAAACGGGTTCGGCCGTCCGAAGTTCCAGCCCACTCTTGGACACTTCCTCGACGTGCTGAAGAGCTACCACTGGGGCGAGGGAGAAAAAAATCTAGCCGGCGAGCTTTACCTGAAGCTCAACATCCACCGCAAGGATCCCTGGCTGAATGCACCGACACATCCCGAATACGACGAGCCGTCGATGTTCGATGTTTTCGAGCTGTCAGGCATCAGTGGACTCGACGAGAAGATCCGCGAAAGTGTTGGTTTTCGGATCAGCGCTCAGATCATGCAGGAGACCGGTGAGGAAGATGCGCAGAACCAGAAAACGCCGATCCTTTTTGTCTGCGATGAGATACGCGAGATAAACCGGCACTTTCCCGCTATCCAGGAACTTATCGCCGAAGCGACAGTAACCGGTAGAAAAGAAGGACTCGTCACAATGCTTTTCTCGCAGGCATACGAACATTTCACGGGAACACCTGAACAGCCGAATATTACCGGCATCGATCTCGTCAAGAACTCCGGCGTCAAGATGATCGGCAAACAGATCGGCGGGTTCGAACGGCTCGCGGACGATTGCGAGCTTGCGGCCGAAACCATTGCTGCAGTCCGAGCGATTCAGAATCAATACGGCCGCTATACCCAGTGGGTATTCGTCATCGGAAGCGGAGCGGACAAGATCGTTCAGATGGCGGAGATCCATCTCTCGCCTGTGATGCTCTGGGCCAATACGAACGATACGAACGAAGCGAATGCCCGAAGGCTTGTCGAAAATCTTCGTTCCGATCTTCCGCTGGCGTTTATCGTTACATGGCTCGCCTCCAAATATCCGAGCGGTCTAACAGCATCAGGTGTGGCCGCAATCTCCGATGCCGATCTTCAAGAACTGACGGGAGTTGAGTACTAAAACCATGAACAGACCAAAGAAAAGCTTAGCAAGACAGTTGGCGTTTAGCGTGATTCTCTCATCGCTATTGATCTCACTGGATGTAAAACCGGTATCGGCACAGTGGACCGTATTCGATCCCACGCAGTACTCCCTCCAGGTCGCAAAAAAGATCGAGGAAGCTGCCCGCTGGGTTGAAACGATCAACCACTACATCCGGATGTACGAGAAGGCGGTCAAGCAGTACGAGAAAATGGTCGAAAGCGTGACGAACCTGCGCGGAATCCTCGACAAGGTTGACGAGCAGGTGATGCGGCACAAGCAGTTGATAACAACTTATGCGACTCTTGGCCGGCTTATTCGGGGAACGTTCGAACTGAAACGCCGGATAGAAGCCACGATAACAAGTCAGATCCATTCGGTCGTTAATATCGCACGCCGCCTAAAAAACGGCATCTTCGATATGGAAGCGAACAAGCGGGATCTCGATGATTTCCTTCGTCACTCGATCGGCCGGAGTGCGGACCGGGAACTCGCCAACCTTGAGCGTCTGGCAAAACTCGATTCGGAACTCGAGAGGATGCTCTTCGACCGCGAAAACATTCTTCTTGATCTTGCCAAACTCTATGAGGAGCGCGAGCGGATCGCGGACGAGACCAGAGCGATCTCAGCCAACCCCGCCGCGAACCAGGACGGTGTCCAATCTTTGATTGATCAGATGCTTGCAGTCAACCTGCGAATCACGACCGTCGAAGGACAGCTTCGCGAGCTTGAAGCGAAAATTCAGGCAAAATTCGTCCGTTACGGACTTAAGATCGAACAGATGACCGAGTTCGGAAAAGAGATACGCCGAACGACGGAGATGATGACCGGAATCACGCGAGCGTCGAATGAATTCCTGCTCGAACTCGAAAAATACGAGGTCTGGAATGACGATGTATACCAAAGCCCTCTTCCGTAAAACAATCAATTAATCACAAAA
>JANMSP010000096.1:0-4125 GCA_031389475.1 Pyrinomonadaceae bacterium | reverse complement strand
GTTTAATTACTAACCACAAGTGTCTTTCGGGAAGTCAGCTTGTAGCGACTCGATAAGGCATAACTCAGTAGAAGCTAGGGCGCGTCCACCACCTGCGGACGCTAACCGAAACGTGAGCCAGGTTGGCCTGTGAAGAGGTCTTGCCGGTTTATTTACTCTTCATAAGCGAGAAAAAGTGAACCGGATAAACGTGTAGATTTCACTGGTCGCAACCTTTGGATGCGGGTTCGATTCCCGCCGCCTCCACCATTTTTATATTGCGGATTTTGGATTTTTTAATTCAAAATCCGCTTTTCATTTTGGGCGGTCTTCGGCTTTTGCTTCTTTTAGTGAGATTGTGCCGTCGGGTTGAATCTCGGCGGTGAGCAACGGGAAAGAAAAGAAATCGTTAAATGACAGTACGCTTGGCCCAGGGGTAAGTCCCGCTCGTTTGGACCGGATTTCCTGAATGTAGACATCGCCGGTTAGATTCTGAAATCCAAAGCCGCCGAACGGAGTAATAGAACTATGAAGCTTTTGATTGGTGGTCACATCGGTTAGAACAGCTATCGAACCGCCCCAACGGGCGGCACCGCTGGAGCCGAAACGACGAAACGAAACGCTGCTGGAAATGCTGCCTGCTCCGGCTTCAAACGAGCCGATATCGACCGAACTCCCATTTTGGCGGGTGTGGCCCGTACGCTGATCGGAGAAAAGGCGGATCGTCGGGGTAATCGAACAATCGAACGTCCTTACGCAGCTATTGCCTGTATTGATCGCCGGGCTTCCCGTCAAAAGTGCCCGTGTGTTGGTTTGGCCTCCGTTATTTGCTAAGTCGCCGAGCAACGGATTGATGGCGTTGTTGTCGCTTACTTGATCGTTGTTTACACCATTTGTGAATCCGGTGCTGTTGCGTGCGTCGGTGATGAGGTTGTCTCCAAGTGACGTAAACGAGCCTTGGAGGGAAGTAGCAGTCGGAGATATATCATTTGCAATGATAGTGTTCAATACTTTAACCGAACCGCTCGGGCCGCTAAACACGCTGCTCGCACCGTTCAAAGCGAAATTGTGAGAGATCGTGTTGTTGACGAGAAGCAGATCTCCGTTGTTATGGATCGCTCCGCCGGTAAGGGCCGCGCCGCCGGTGATCGTTGAATTGGTAATTCTGGCGACGGAACCCGCGGAATTGATTATCGCGGCTCCGCTTGCGTTAGCCGAGTTCGAATCGATCAGCGAACGGGTAACGTTCAGCGTTCCATCATTCGCAATGCCGCCGCCATTTTGAGCGACATTCTCATTCATGAATACATCGCTAAGACTAAGCGTGCTGCCTGCCGTCACTTTTATTCCACCGCCCGGCAGTCCGTTTGCGGCACGTCCGTTTTTGATGGAGATGCCGCGAATAACTATGTTCGTTTGGGCATTGGGTACATGGAAAATTCGAAACTCAGGCGTGCCCTGAGCCAAGCTTCGTTGAATCGACAACCTTCTCGCGCCCGGCCCGACAATCGAGGTGAAATTTCCGGTTACGGCCAATTCGCCGAGCGTAAGATTGATGACCGTTGGCCAGGGCATCGCGAAAATAATTACATTGCGCTGCGAGGTGTTCGATTCCTGTATTGCCGCCCGCAAAGTGCATTGCCCGGCGGCATCGGCGCAGATCCCGTCACCGGCATTTACGTCCACGGAATCTCCGTTGTGGTTAACGGTGAACAGCTTGCCGGGAACCTGTGCGTGAACTGAAATTTCGCTTGCGCAAAGGAAAACAAATAAGGAAAGTATGGCAAATGAGAGATTTACACGTTTCATATTTATGAGAAATTTTATTGAATTTGGCTAATTGCACCGCAACGATAGCGCAAGACTCGTGAGAAAAGCAATTTTTTGCGATGCAGTGCTCGGTCTAATGTGTATTTCAGTTCCGGCGCTGTAGCTCTTTCCGTGTCTTTATTCGGTGTACTCTGTGGTCGGATTCTTCAGATCTTTACCACAGAATACACGGAACAAAACAACACGGAATCTTGCGTGCATACCGTTTTCGTTACAAACTTTGAACACAGAAAAAGGCCAATAGTCGTAAAGCTATCAGCCTTCCAGATAAGATTTTCTGCTCTTACGGTTCGGCGGTGAAATCGAATCCGGGCAGGTCTTCATTAATTGTTGCGACGCGGGCTTCAAACTGAAACCGTTTGTGGGTCACGCTGACGGCATAAGTGTGGCCGGCATTCACTTTAATGCTGAAATAGCCGAATGGATTTGTGAGAGTCTGGACCACCGTGCCGTCGCCTCTCGTAACGAATACGGCCGCTTTATAGACTCCGTTACCTGTGGCGGACACAACGCGGCCCGATAATTTTGCCGTTCCGGTGGATGGTGACGCCGTGATAGCGAAGTTTGACGGCGATACGCCGGACGGTGCGGGCAGGTCGAATTCGCGGACCCGAATGCGTGCCTGGTTTGTGGAAACGTTGGGAACCGTCCAATTGTACGATCCCGTATTCGATACGTTCGCAGCGATAGTTGTAGGAAAGGTCGATCCGCCGTCGGTGGATAATTCGATCGTTACGTTGCTGTTGAAATCGCCGGTATTCGTCCAGCTTATTACAGTCGGGACACCCGTGTATGCAAAACCGCCGCTTGGCGACACGCCGGTGATCGGTTCCGCTGTAGCGGTGACAAGGGAAAAAAGCAGGAGGTTCGGCGATCCCTCGCCAACGTTTGTGATGAGCCACGGCGTTGCGCCGCCCTTTATTGCGTTGGTAACTTCGGCGGGTGATGCAGTTGGGTTCGTTTCCAGAAATAGAGCAGCGACGCCGGCCGCAAGCGGCGAGGACATCGATGTACCGTTTTTGACCGCTGTTGCGGTGTCGCTCGCGATACCTGTCGATGTGATGCCGTGTCCGGGCGCGAAAATATCGACGCAGGCGCCGTAGTTCGAATAGCCTGCGCGCTGATCGAGGTCTCCGGTCGCTCCGACAGTGATGGCGTTCGGGGCACTTCCGGGAGAATAATCACAGGCGTTGCCCGCGTGATTGGCCGCGGCGACAACATATATGACACCCGCGGAAATCGACCCATCCAGGGCATCGTTAACGGAAATGACGTATGCATTCGCTGTAAGGCTGATGTTGGCGACGGCGGGTTTGACATGGTTTGCCGTTACCCAATCCACTCCCGCGATGATACTGGAGGCCGAGCCCTGGCCGATGCAATTCAGCACGCGGACCGGATAAAGCGTCGTATTTTTCGCAACGCCGTAAGTGGCGCTCCCGATCGTTCCGGCTACATGCGTGCCGTGGCCATGACAATCATTGCCGTTTTGCCCGTCATCGAATGCGTCGAATCCCGGCTGGACGCGTCCGCCGAAATCCGTATGCGTCGCGCGGATGCCGCTGTCGATCACATAAGCATTCACGCCGGTGCCGGTCGAGCTGTAACTATAATTTCCCTGCAGCGGCAGATTCCGCTGATCGATCCGGTCAAGAGCCCATATCGCGCCTGTCTGCGTGGCTGCCGCTGTAACCAACGTATCTTCTTCGACGTATTTGACGCGGTCGTCGCGGCTCAAATCCCTGGCTGCATCCGCCGACATTTCGACCGAAAAGCCTTTGAGTGCCGATTTGAAAACCTTATCGATCTGTCCGCCGTATGCGGCCGCGAGTTCGCTGCCGACGATCTCAATCGGCAGCTGGCGAGCGGAGTTTTCCTTTGAGCCTTCATTCAGAACCACGATATAGCGGTTGGGGATGGGATTTTTGGATTCGCGAAATTTGTCGGTTGAGGCAGTTGTATCAATTCTGGTGGACGGCAGAGTATTTGAGCATAAGGCGAACAGCAGAAAAAGTGCGTGGAAGGCTTTCATTATTTTCTCCAATCGGCGGGATTTTAGAAGAATGTTTTAGAGGGTCTCGCCGGTGTTGTATTGGCAATTTAGGAACCAAATCGTATGTATATATGTAAACGTTAGCAGGATTAAGCTTAGGATTAATTCGAGGGAGGTCGGCAGGGCTTTGAATGGGGATTTTGCGGCGGTTTGCCATACCGAATAGAACCACATCGGGGAGATGCTCCTATACATTGTTAGCTTTTGTATAACAATGTATAGGAGAATCTCTTGTCAGAACCGCGAGCGGTAGCGACCGGGGT
>JANMSP010000093.1:0-5099 GCA_031389475.1 Pyrinomonadaceae bacterium | reverse complement strand
CCGAAATGGGCGGCGAAGTTTTATTTATCGAAGCGACCGCTTTACCCGGTGGAAGCGGCCTGACACTCACCGGACAGCTTGGCGAGGTAATGAAGGAATCGGCCCAGGCGGCACGCAGCTACCTATGGTCGCACGCGGTTGAGCTCGGCATCAATCCCGAAACGATCAAGCAAAACGGCGTTCACGTCCATGTCCCGGCGGGAGCGATCCCGAAGGACGGCCCGAGCGCCGGTGTGACAATGGCGTCGGCGTTGGCTTCACTCTACACGGGCAGGAAAGTGCGTTCGGATACGTCAATGACGGGCGAGATCACGCTTTCGGGACTGGTGTTCCCGGTCGGTGGCGTTAAGGAAAAGGTTTTAGCGGCGCACCGCGCGGGAATTCGGCGGATAATTTTGCCGGCTCAGAACGAATCCGACATCGAGGACATTCCGGAAGATGTTCGCAAGGAGCTAGAGATAATTCCGGCGACGCGTGTCAGCGATGTTTTGAAAGCTGCGCTCGAAACGGATGTATCGCAGCCGCCGCTCATCCTGCCCCAATTTGAAACGAGTACGCAGGGCACGGAGAATTTGAGTATGAAGAATTCGGGCGACGAGGAATAAATAGTTCTGAGTTCAAGCTTCAGCTTGTCTTGATCCCAGCGCTTAAGACAAGCTGAAGCTTGAACTCAGAACTTAGATTCGCTATTTGGCTCCTTTCAATTACAGTGTATAATGCTAATGATATTAGGTTCCCCGGCCTATTTGTTAGTTTTAGTCCCACTTCTCGCAACCGGTAATTTTCAAATAAACCGGAATTTCCAAAAAATTGCGAAAAAATCGTATTTTGTATAGCAAAATCGTACGAATACGGTGTATGCTTGTTTGTTAAGCGTCTGAGTGAGCAGTCACCTCGTGATCACACCTTGTGCGATAGTTGGGAGCGGCGTCAACTCTTATCCAACAGCCGAAATTTTTACACGCAGTACTTACCCAAAATGGCATTCAAATCTTTATTTAGTTTATTTTCGAGCGATTTGGCAATCGATCTCGGCACGGCGAACACGCTCGTTTACGCAAAGGGCCGCGGGATCGTTGTTTCCGAGCCGTCGATAGTCGCGATCAATAAGGTGACCAATCAGGTCGAAGCCGTCGGTCGTGAGGCGAAGGAAATGCTCGGCCGCACACCGGGCAATATCGTCGCCATTCGGCCGATGAAGGACGGCGTGATCGCTAATTTCGAAGTTACGGAAAAAATGCTCCAGCATTTTATTCGCAAGGCCCATAACGGCAAATCTTGGGTACGCCCGCGAGTCGTCATCGGCATTCCGTCGGAAATAACGCAGGTCGAGCGGCGTGCGGTCGAGGATTCGGCGTATCGTGCGAAGGCTTCGGAAGTTTATCTTGTCGAGGAAGCGATGGCGGCGGCAATCGGAGCCGGGCTGCCGATCACCGAGCCTCACGGAAATATGGTCGTCGATATAGGCGGCGGAACGACCGATATTGCGGTTATCTCACTTTCCGGCATCGTTTATTCGCGTGCGGTGCGTGTCGCCGGCAACGAAATGGACGAGGCGATCACGCAGTACATCAAACGCAAATACAATCTGCTTATCGGCGAACGCACGGCGGAGGCGATCAAGATCGCTCTCGGAAGCGCTTTCCCGCTTGAAGAGCCGCTTTCTATGGATGTTCGCGGCCGAAACCTGATCGAAGGCATACCGAAGACCATTTCGATGTCGGACGAAGAGATCCGCGAAGCACTTTCGGATTCGGTTTCGACCATCATCAACGCCGTCCGCGTAGCCCTCGAACGCACACCGCCCGAACTCTCCGCCGACATCGTCGAACGCGGAATAGTGCTCACCGGCGGCGGCGCCCTGCTGAAAAACCTCGATAAACGCCTGACGATCGAAACCGGCCTGCCAGTCGTGATCGCTGATGACCCGCTTTCATCCGTCGTGCTCGGAACCGGCAAAATGCTGTCGGACATCGAACTGCTCAAGCGCGTTAGATGGGATAATTCGTTAATGACTGGGAGTTAGTTCCGTGTTCAAAGTTCCAGGTTCCAAGTTCGATCTCTTTAACTTGGAACTTGAAACTTTGAACCCGAAACTCACAAGAGATGGCTGAGCGTAGTCAAACAGAAGTATGGCGGCTGACACCTTGGCTGGTGATTGTTCTGCTGTTGGGTAATTTTCTTCTGATGGCTTTTGACGCCAAGGAGATCACTTCCGGCCAGCGGATCATCCGTGTCTGGTCGCAGACCGCCGCCGATTTTGTCCAGTCTCCCGTTACCACAATAAGTTCTTCGGCGTACAATTATTTCGGCTCGATCTCAAATTTACGCTCTGCTCAAAGCGAGAACGACATTCTCAAGGAAAAAATCCAGAAACTCGAAGTAGAAAAGCAGGGAAATCAAGACCTTGCCTCCGAAAACGAGCGGCTGCGATCTCTTCTCGACCTGAAGGAAAAAAGCGAATATAAAGTTTTGGTTGCCCGCATCATCGGGCGCGATCCTTCGATCTGGTTTGATTCGTCAATCGTAAATCTAGGCAGCCTGAACGGGGTAAAATTAAACATGCCCGTAGTTACGGACGGCGGACTGGTCGGGCGCGTAACAGCCGTCAGCCCGCTGACATCGCAGGTCGATCTGATTACAAGAGATAAATCCGGCCTCGGCGCGGTGGTCGGTGAGATAAGCTCTTCGAATGCCCTCGGTGTGGTCAGTGGTTCGAGCAAAAAAGATCTTTTGGAAATGCGTTATGTTTCAGGCAGCGTCCCGGTCGAGGTCGGCCAAATCGTTTATACGACCGGGCAGGACGGGATTTATCCAGCCGGCTTGAGGGTAGGCGAGATCGTCGAGGTCACGGGCGGCTCCACGACTACAGCTCATAAGATATATCTTCGCCCGAGCGCCGGTATTAATTCAATGCAGGAAGTGGCAATTTTAATATATGAACCTCCGGCAAAGATCGAATTCGAGCAGAAACTCCCAAATGCCGTGAAAAACAGGTAGTTGCTTGCCGGGATAAGAATGGATCAGTTAAAGATCACAATTGCACTAATAATCGCTGTACTGCTTCAGTGGACTCTGCGGAATGTTGCGGAACCATTTGCGTACATCGATTTTCCTCTCATCATCGTCGTTTACGCGGCGCTGCAGCGGGACACTTTGAAAGCGATCTTTTTCGGGACGTTTGCGGGTATTGCCATCGATGCTTTGAGCGGCGGGCTTCTGGGTGCGAACGGATTCTCAAAAACCCTTATTGCATATGCGGTTTCGGAGCTTGCCAGGCGCGTGTACATGGACAACCTTTTGCTTCGCATACCCGTCATAGCGGGTGCGTGTTTGCTCGATGATCTGATCTATTATGGAATGCACAGACTGCTCGGACAGGCACCGTCCGGAGAAGTGGTAGTCGTGCTGTCTTATTCGCTGATCGGAACGACCATTGTCGGAACGATCGTTTACATTATGCTCGATTATTTTTTGACTAATCGCATTCGAAGCAAAAAGCGTGAGATGTTCCCAACCCGACGCCAGACGCGGCGGCGTAATCCTATTAGGCTTAATAAATAGTGGTGAGTTGTTAGATTAAAACTACTTGCTTTAATTCCGATAACTGACCACCAACCACTGAAAACTGACCACTACTTGCATGAAGATAAACGAACATTCGCAGAACTTGGGCATGAGAATCGGGGCGATTCAGATTGTCGCGTTTGTGCTGCTGTCGATCCTCGGTGTGCGGCTATATTATCTTCAGGTCGTCCAAGGCGAGCATTACATGGAGAAGGCGGAGAATCAGCGTGTCCGGCTGATTCCCATACCTGCACCGCGCGGAGCAATTCTCGACCGTAATGGAAAGATTTTAGTCGATTCCCGCCCAACTTATAATGTCGTGCTGTCGAACGAGCCGATCAAATCGATTGACGTGACTGAACGTGTCGATGAATATGCACATGGCCTCAATCTCGAAAGTGTATTTGTCGTGGAACGTCTAAATCTGATCAAAAAGCAGCCAGGTTTCGAAGCGATGGTGCTGAAGGAAAATGCGACGATGCAGGATATCAGCTGGGTCGAATCGCATTCGCTAGAATATCCGGAACTTCGCATCGAGATTCAGCCGCAGCGTTTCTATCCGCATGGCACAAATATGGCGCACGTGCTCGGCTATGTCGGCGAGATCAGCCCGAAGCAGCTTGAGTCGCCGGAATTCATGGAAAAAGGCATGCGGCCCGGCGACATTATTGGGAAGGGCGGCCTCGAACAGTTTTATGATGAATTCCTGCGTGGTCGGCCGGGCTTTCGAAAAGTAATCGTTGACAGCCGCGGCCGCGTGCAGACCGAGATCGCGGTGGTGCCGCCGCAGGCCGGACAAGATCTGGTTTCAACGCTCGATTTTGATCTTCAGATGGCCGCAGAGCAGCAGCTTGCGGCGTCTGTGACAAAGCGCGGCACGATCATCGCGTCGGATCCTAACAACGGCGAGATACTCGTGATGGCTTCGGCACCTTCGTTCGACCCGAATATTTTCGTCCAGGGAAGCAAAACACCCGAAGGCCGCAAACAGATCGCCGCCTATTGGCAGGAAGAGCAGCGGCCGCTTTTTAACCGGGCAATTCAGGGCAGATACCCGCCCGGCTCGACGTGGAAGATTCCGGAATCGGTTTCCGCGTTGAAGCAGGGCGTGATAACGGTTGCCAATTCGAACGTCGCGTGCGGCGGCGGAATTCAGATCGGCAACAAATTTACCCGCTGTATGGGCAGCCACGGCTCGCCACCGCTTTCCTACGCGATCACGCATTCTTGTGACGGTTATTATTATCGGCTTGCTTTAAAGATGGGGATCGAAGGGCTGATCACGATGGTCGAGGATTTCGAATACGACAAGCGTACCGGCGTCGATCTGCCGAATGAAAAGGTCAGCCAGACACCGAAATCGTTTAGGTCATATGTCGAAAAACGGGATGGCGGAAAGTGGAATGACATCGAAACGGTTTTTGCGTCGATCGGCCAGGTGACCGTGAACGTTACACCAATCGCGATGCTGCGGGCGGTATCGAGCATCAGCGTCGGCGGAAAAATGTACGTGCCGCATTTACTTAAGGAGT